>JAEXPB010000353.1 GCA_023438965.1 Bacillota bacterium
GTTTCCTCCCAGCCCAATAAATGGGAACATGATCAGGATTCACACGGCACGCATGTGACCAGCACGATCCTCGGTTACAATTACAACGGAACAGCCGTCAACGGCGTCGCGCCGAATGCGACGGTCATTCCGGTCAAAGTCCTGAACCAGAACGGTTCCGGCTGGTCGTCGGTTGTCGCCCGCGGCATCACCTATGTCGCCGATCTCAAAAAAGGCCCGCTGGCCGCCTTTCCGGTCGTGATCAACATGAGCTTGGGCGGACCGGGCCTGGATGCTTTGGAAAAGGCCGCGATCGATTATGCCATCGCAGCCGGTGTGATCATTGTCGCTTCCGCCGGCAATGAAGGCACCGCCGGCATGGGTTATCCGGGTGCCTATGCGCCCGTCATCTCCGTGGCGTCAACCGGTTGGGTCAGGGAGTGGGAGCCGCTGACACTCGACGGCGTGACCAGCAACCGGCTCTGGTGGTACAGGCTGGACGTGCCCGAACGTGATGCGGGCCAGTTCTACATCTCCGACTTCTCCAGCCGCCAGCTCGCCGGTCAGGATCTCGATGTGGCCGCGCCCGGCTCCTGGGTGCGCGGACCCTATCAGGACAACAGCGGCCAGACCAGTTACTATTATCTGGGCGGCACCTCGATGGCCAGCCCGCACGTCGCCGGCGTGGTCGCCTTGCTGGCGCAGAAGAATCCGGCGCTGACCGCCCCGGAGGCCGAAGCTATCCTGGAAGAGACCGCGCTGCCTTTGCCGGCCGGCAGCCGGCTGGTCCGTCCGTCGCCTGCCGAAGGCCTGGCGGAGATCAGCTGGGGCAGCGATGCCAGCGGCGCCGGACAGGTCGACGCCCAGGCTGCCCTGAACAAGGTTACGACGATGGCCGGGACAACCGGGAAACAGCACAAGTAGCATGGACCAGGATCCTTATGTCCGATCGATTCTCAAAGCGCTGCGCATCCTGGACATCTTCGGCTTCGATGATCCGCAGGACGGCGGCTTCAGCCTCGGCGAACTGTCGCGCCGCACGGGGATCGCACCGAATACGCTGTGCAAGATCCTCAAAACGATGGTGCGGGCCGAGTATCTGACCCAGGACGCCGGCCACCGCTATCACAGCAGCCACAAGACCAGCATGATCCATATGGTCTCGGCGCCGCATTTCGAGATATCCGATAAGGTTGCCGCGATCATCCAGTCCCTGAGCGACGATCTGGCCATCACGGCCTATTTCACCACGCTCTCCTTCGGCGAACGGAAGACGATCCTGCAGACCACTTTCGGTTCCGATCACAAGAATGTGATCCGCAACGACGCGACAACCGACCGCTTCATCTACACCAAGCCGACCGGCCGCATCCTGGTCAGCTATGCCAATTCCGGCCAGCTGAACGATATCCTGGCGCGCTGGGGCTTCCCGGGCAAACACTGGGACAATATCGGCGATCTGCCGCAGCTGGTCCGCCAGCGGGAGCAGCTGCGGCAGCAAGGTTATTGCGCCATTTTAGAAAGCAACGACCTTACGGCGATCGCCGTCCCGGTCAAGGTTGAACGGCACAGTTTCCTGGGTGCCCTGGGTACGGCGAAGGTGATCCGGGAGAACTATCGGCAGCAGGTCGATTCCCTGGTTGCCAGCCTGCAGGACTGCGCCGCCCGTATTGCCGCGGCGATGAGCTGAAGCCGCTGCCGGACTGGTTGGCAGGTTCTGTGAAATTCGCTCATAGTGAATGACAGGTTAAGCGCCGGTTTCTATACTGGGGGCAAATCTAAGGAGGATGCCTTTATGAAATCAGCACTTGCCTATGATCATGCCCTGGCTCTGCAACTGAAGAAGAAGGCCTATGAAATGGGCGCCGACCTGGTCGGCTTCGCCAACATCGAGCGTTTTGAGAACGCACCGCCCAAGATGAGCCCGCAGGGCATTCTGCCCACGGCGAAGACCGTCATGGTCTGCGCCATTCACCACCCCGACGCCACGATCGAGATCGACGGCGAAGACAGTGCGCACATTTGCGACAGCTACGGCGTCCAGATCGCCATGAACGACAAACTGGACCACATTTCCTTCACCCTGGCCTGCCTGCTCGAAGACAGCGGTTACCGGGCCGTGCCGATCGTCTCCAGCAATATCTGGCGCTACAAAGCCTACAAAGAACTGGGCGCCGTATTTGCCCCGGATATTTCCCATATCTACGCCGCCGTGGCCGCCGGATTGTCCGAGCTGGGCTGGAACGGCCTGTCCATCACGCCGGAGTACGGCACCCGCAACCGTTTCGTCAGCGTCATTACCGACGCGGTCATCGAGCCGACACCGCTTTATCGCGGCGACAAGCTCTGTGACATGTGCGGCGAATGTATCCGGGAATGCCCGACCCAGGCTTTTACCAAGGAAGTCAATGGCGTCAATAATGTCCGGATCGAGGACAAGGACAATAAATTCGCCAACAAGAACCTCTGGCGCTGCGCCTGGGCCGAGCATTTCGCGCTGGACCTGGACAAGGGGCTGCCGGATGTTGTCACCGAGCAGGTCATCCTGGACACCGTCAAGCGGGACGGCCGCCGCAGCGGCACCCTGGGCACCTGCCTGAAAGTCTGCGTGCCGAAGAACATGCGGACCAAAAAGCCGCAATACACCCGTTTCATCACCCGCCAGAACCAGTTCGCCCCGACCGGCCTGCCGTTGCCGCGCAAGTTTATCGACCAGGCCATCCTGACCGCGTCCGAATATGCCGGCGACCGCCTGATGATCTTCAAAGCCGAGACGCTGCGGGCCCGGGGCATTGATCTGGCGGCCATGATGCCGGATGCCAAGTCGGTCGTGTGTGTCTCTCACCCCTACCGGAGTGCCGG
>JAEXPB010000361.1 GCA_023438965.1 Bacillota bacterium
ACTTCGTTTATGACATGGACCGTTTCGACGCCCTGAAACTGCTGGAAAAGATCGCAGCCTACCGGGTGACGTCTTTCTGCGCGCCGCCGACAATCTACCGCTACATGATCCACGAGGATTTCAGCCAGTATGACCTGTCGGCGCTCAAAATGGCGCTGACTGCCGGCGAACCGCTCAACCCGGAGGTCTTCAACCGCTTCAAACAAGGCACCGACTTGTCGATTTACGAAGGCTTCGGCCAGACCGAAGGCGTCGTCCTCTGCGCGAACTACCCTTGGTTCCCGCCGAAGCCCGGCTCGATCGGCAAACCTTCGCCGCTCTACGACATCGACATCATCGACGATGACGGCGAATCCTGCCCGCCGGGCACCGAAGGCCGCATTGTTGTCCGCGGCCTCGACCGCCGTGTGCCGCCGGGGGTCTTCCGCGGCTATTACCGGGATCCGGAGGCGCCCGCCAAGGTCTGGCACGACGGCATCTACGAGACCGGCGACGTCGCCTGGCGCGATGAGGAAGGCTACTACTGGTTCGTCGGTCGTTCCGATGACGTGATCAAATGTTCGGGCTACCGCATCGGGCCTTTCGAAGTCGAAAGCGCCCTGCAGGCCCACCGCGCCGTCCTGGAATGCGCGGTCACCGCCGCGCCGGACCCGATGCGCGGCCAGGTCGTCAAGGCGCCGATCGTCCTGGCCAAGGGCTGGCAGCCTTCGCCGGAGCTGATCAAGGAACTGCAGGACCACGTCAAGCACACGACAGCGCCCTACAAATATCCCCGGATCATCGAGTTTGTCGACGCGCTGCCCAAGACGATCAGCGGCAAGATCCGCCGGGTCGAGATCCGCGCCAAGGACGATGCCGGGGCGAAATAACCCGCGGCGGATCTGATAAAGTAAACGATTTAAGGCGTCGGCAGCGGTGGATCAAAGCCGAGGTTCGGATAGAAGGTGACAACCACGCCCTTGGCCCGCAGCTGATTGCAGGCGCTTCTGGTTATCAACGGACAATCGACCAGATCGAGCTTCTTCAGATTCGGTAAAGTCAGCAGCGTTGCCGAATCCACAGCGGTCAGATTGGCCAGATAGATGTATTCCAGGCTGGCATTGCCAGCCAGCGGCGACAGGTCGGTAACCGGATTATAATCAATATGCAGATATTTAAGCTTAGGTGAGTTTTTTAAGCTGACGAGGCTGCTAACGCTGCAGTTGGTTATTTCAAGATCAAGCAAGTTCTTGAGGGATGACAACGCACCCAAATCGACACCCTGGCAATCATAGAGTCTTAATGCAGTTAAACTGGCGCACTGGGCCAGTGAGTTGAAATTCTGCAGAATGATGCTCTGGATATGGCTTTTCTCGAGGTCTGTCTCATGGTTGCCAAAGACGGTGAAAGACTGCAGTTTCCTGGTTTGCGTGAACTGGCGGACATTGAAGGTATAGGTGGTCGACGGCGTACCGGCTGGCACAGTATAGCCGATTACGATATTTTTGAATGGAATCGGCGCGAAGGCTTGATAACTGGTCACCCGACCGGTGACGCTCAAATGGAAGCTATCGTTCCGCGAGGCATCGATCACCGTCATGTTTTCCTGTGGCTGGTAAGTCAAATAGATGGTTTCGTCATAGACCGCGCGGAAATCACTGGGATAAACGGCGGCGGAAGGCCGCTTCAGGTAATCCCGGACTGCTTTTTCCAGCAGCGGGTCGTCAAAAACGAGTGGTTGCTCGCCGGCCGCGGTCGTCGTGGCCTTTGTCGTGGCAGCGGTGGCTTTCGCGGTCGTCGTCGGTGCGGCCGTGGTTGGCGGTGCCGTTTCCGTGGCGGCTGCCGTTGTGGCAGCGATCGTGGTTTCGGCGGTTGTTGCCGCAACTGTTGTGCCGGTGGTTTCCAAGCTGGTTGTGGCAGTTGATGAATAATCAGATGTTTATGTGGTGGTCTCAGTGGTCAGGGCCTTCTGCCCGCAAGCCGGCAGTAAAGAAAGGACAAGAAAAATCAGCATGACCAGAGCATACTTTTTCATGAAGTCACGTCCTTATAATATGTTAATATGATTATAGCAAACAGAGTATGATTGTCTATAGCATAGTTAAATTAATTTATTAGTCTCTAAAGCTTCAGCCATTGCCTGAACACAAGGCTCAGGATCCAGCCCGGTGCAATCGACGACCAAGTCACTATATTTCTCGTAAAGTGGCACCCGTTCATGATAAAGATCAGATAAACTCTGATCAGCTCTCTTGGCGATGCCTCGGGTGCGAATATTATGCAATCGTCGTTCGAGCTCAGACAATCCGACCTGCAAATAAAGGATGGTCCCGATCTGATGCAGATGCTGCATGGACGGTTCGGAATATACAGCGCTGCCGCCGGTAGCTATGACGCAGTTCTGCACAGGCAAAGTTGAAAGAACTTGCGATTCGATCTGCAGAAAGCGATCGAGACCGTCCTGATCGATGATCTCCTGCAGCCGACGCCCTGCGCTTTGCTGGATCAACAGATCCGTATCCACGAAACCCAGCCCCAGTGTTTTTGCCAATAATACGCCAACGGTGCTTTTGCCGGCGCCGGGCATGCCGATCAGGATGATGTTCATCGCTCGTACCACTGCGCTTGCTCATTGTGCAGACGCGCATATTCGCCGTTACTGGCCATCAACTCGGCATGGGAGCCATCTTCGACCACCTGGCCGTCAGCGAAAACAACGATGCGGTCGCATAGCGCGGCGATGCTGATCCGATGCGTGACCAGAAGGACTGTCCGTTCACGGGCCAGTTCAATATAGCGGCGAAAAATGTCCGCTTCAGCCAGCGGGTCAAGATTGGAGGTCGGTTCATCCAGTATGACAAAGTCGCGGTCGCGGTAATAAGCCCGCGCGATGGCCAGCTTCTGCCATTGTCCGCCGGAAAGCTCCGTGCCGCCGATGTCTTTACCGAGCAGCGCATCCGGATCGGCGCCGGTGAAGCCTGCCGCGGTCAGGGCAGCGGCCACCTGGAGATCTGCCTGCGCCGGCGCCGGATCTGCTGGCCGGCTGGCTGGCTTGACCGCCGACACGGCCGGCAGTGGCGCAGATGAACCGCTGTCTCTGGATATATCGCCCAGACGGACATTATCGCCAACAGTAAATGTCTGGTAATGCACCGGATCCTGGAATACAGCCGACATCGCTGCGTAACGCGAGCCAGGCCGGATGCTGGCCTGGGACTGGCCGTTAATCAGCAGATCGCCGGCCGACGGTTCGAGCATGCCGCTGACCAGTTTGACGAAAGTTGTCTTCCCGGCGCCGTTTTCACCAACCAACGCGATCTTCTCGCCTTTCCGGATCGAAAGGCTCACATTATCGAGGACATAGCGATCAGTCAAAGGATAGCGGTATTTCAAATTACGGGCTTCAATGCTGACGATCGGTCCGCTGTCGTTGCCGGACTGGCGCTGCTCCGGCAGGTCGGCCAGATCGAAGAATGCGGCAGCCTCATTCTTTTTGGCGATGAACGTTGCGACAGCGCTGAACAGTGTGCCGGCATCGGCAATCAAGGTCTGGACCAGACTCAGGACCGATCCCAGCGCGCCGATCGAAATCCGGCCGGCCGCCATCATCAGGATGGCCAGAATGCTGGCGCCCGCTGCGGCCAGGGCGGCCAGCGTGTTATTCAGTGTATTCAGCCATGCCGTGCGGACTTGCACTTTCTTTTCGGCAGCGGCATACCGGTCAGCCAGTTCCTGCCATTTCTGATGGAAGAAGCCGTGCAGTCCGAGCGCTTTGATTTCCTTGGCCGCCGGCCCGAGCATCAGATCCTGATAATAGTCGCATTCGCGCTTCAGCTTCGAGTTGTCCCGGATCAGTCGGAATTTCAAACGATTGCCGGCTGTCGCGGTATAGATCGCCGGGACCGGTCCGATCAGGACAATCAATGTCAAGAGCGGATGAAACAGCCAGAGGGTTGCCGCAATGCTGATCACACTGACGATCTTGGCCACCGCCAGATAACCATTGACCATGATCTCCCGGTTCAGGCCATCCCAGCCGTTCTGCGTGTATTCAAAAACTCTTTTGATCGTGTCGTTGATACGCGGCACTTCCAGGTATTCCGGCGACAAACCGGCGATTTTGGCATATACCCGCGTGTCGAACTGCTCCTGCAACTGATTGAGCTGGACAACATCCAGACGCTCGATTTGCTCGTAATTCTGCGTGTAGCGCTGCAATAGGTCGCAGAGAAAACCGATCAGGTAATAAGCCAGAATCAGCACGATCATGGGCAGAATCTGGCGGCCGGGCTGATAAGCGGCGGCCAGGTTGATATATCTCCCCCACAGCCAGGCCAGAACCGGCCGAAGCAAGCTGAGCAGAATGGTCAAACCGAGGAAAATCGCACACATGGCCGGAGCGGAACGAAAAACCGTGCCGAAAAGGCGGAATAAATGGCGCAGGTTGCCTTTGTTTTCGTGCAGGACATCCTGCTCGACCCGGCAGGTCCGGTCCTTTGGTTGCTCCATTCAAATCACCGCCGATCCGGCTGCCGCCTGTTGCAGGTACCAATGCTTCTGGGCATTGAACATGTCGGCATATAGACCGCCCTCAGCCATCAGCTGGGCGTGGGTACCGGCCTGGGAAACGATGCCGTCCCGGATCACGAGAATCCGGTCGGTGATCATGGTCGAGGCCAGGCGGTGCGTAATGAATAGCGCGGTTTTACCATCCGCCATATCGGCGAATTCACGGTAAAGCTGGCTCTCGGCAATCGGGTCCAGCTGGCTGGTCGGCTCGTCCAGCAGGAGAATCGGTTTGTCGCCCATAAAAGCGCGGGCAATGGCGACCCGCTGCCATTGGCCGCCGGACAAATCCACACCGCCGTCAAAATCCCGTCCAAGCAGGGTGTCATAGCCATGCGGCAGATCGCCGGCAAATTCATCGACCTTGCCCAGATGAGCCGCTTGGCGTAACCGCTGTTTATCGGTGAGATCACCGATCGAACCAGCGCCGATATTCTCGCGCAAGGAGATTGAATAGCGGGTAAAGTCCTGAAAAACCGGTCCGAAAACCAGATTCAGAACCTGGCGCGAATAATTGGCCAGCGGCTGGCCGCCCAGGCGGATCTCCCCGCGATCCGGCGTGAAAAGCCGCAGCAGGAGCTTGACGACCGTCGACTTGCCTTCGCCGTTCTCACCGACGATCGACAGCTTTTCGCCGCTCTGCAGCGTAAAGTTCAATCCCTTGAGGATGTCCCGCTCAGTTCCGGGGTAGCGGAACCAGACATCGCGGAATTCAACGGTCAGCTCAGCCGGCAATTCATTGATGCTGCCGTCCTGTTCGTCCGGCAGATTCAGATAGCGGTCGTAATAATCAAAGAAATTGATATGATAGGCGCTCCAGGTCAGGACTCCGGCACCCGAGCGAAGACTCTCGAACAGGTCGGTCAGCACCTTCAGAGTCAAGGCGATGAAAATTCCGACTGTCAGTACACCGGTCAGATACAGATAGAGCAGGAGCAGGACATTGCCGATTTTAGCCAGCTTGGTGATGTTCTGACCGAGAAAATGCCGGCGCAGATGCTTGAAGTAGAAATGTTCGTATTCCTTGTTGCGGGCGTGCAGGCGCTGGCGATAGGTCTGGATCAGATGCCCGGCATTGCCGAAGAGCTTCATTTCCTTGACCGTGTCGCGCGAACGCAAACATTTGCCGAGGATGCCATAGCTGCGTTCGCGTTGCCAGTAGCTCTCCAGTTCCAGGTAAATATTCTGGTTATGTTTGGCATTGTACCAGATTTCAGCTGCTGCAGGCACCAGGATGGCTAAAGGCAGCCACCAGCGGACAGCGGCCAGATAGATGAGAACGCCGACACTGGCGGTGATATTGCTGATGAATGAAAAAACGTACATCGGGAACAAATGACGTGCCGAACCTTCAGCCCGATTATAAGCCTTGTCGATGATCTCCAGCGTGGCTGCGTTCTCGAGATGCTCGTATTTCATGCCCGCCAGCTTGTCCAGCATCCGACTGCGGAACGCTGTCCGCATAATAAGCAAGGAACGGGCTTCTACATAACCGAAAATGAAAACATTACTCAGCATCGGCGGCAGGATTGCCAACAAAATGAAAGCGGTCAGCCAGGGCAGATAAGCCGCCCGGTCGATTGCGCCTTGCGCCAGGGCTAGACCATCATCGAAAAGATGCTGATTAACGATGATGGACAGTAATTTCGTCAGACCGACCGCCAATGAGGCGGCAAACGTCAGGCCGACCATCAGCGGCGCTTCGGCGCCGATGATGCCCAGAAGCCGGCGATAAGCCGCCAGGACCCGTTTGAATGTCGCAAATGCCGGCATAGGCGTCCTCCGCAGGTAGTACAGTCTGCTCTAGATATTAATATATTATAATTCATATCTTGTAATGTGTAAAGAAATCGCAATAAACCGGATGAAAGCAGGGCATCCCTCCGTAACCAGACTCGTTAAGACAACAAAATTTTTTGATTTGATCACAGTAACACAGATTAATTCGAAAAATAAAATATAGTGAAAAATAAAACGAATAATATATTCCGTATTGCTGGTTCGTGTGCTAAAATAGAAATTGAAGCGAGGGTGCATCATGATCCGCGAACTATTGCGTCAAGGCGAATCGAAAACAGTTGAGTTGAAGGCAGAACTGCCAAGCGGCAGCCAGATTGCCAAGACAGTCTGTGCTTTTGCCAATCGGGCTGGCGGCCAGATCATTCTGGGCGTTGGGAATGACCGCTCAATCATTGGAATGGATGTCAGCACAATCGATGATGCAATGGATCGGCTGGCCAATATGATCCATGATCAAGTCCTGCCGATGATTCTGCCTGAAATTTACACTTATGATCTGGACGATAAAGTCCTGGTCGTGATCAGGATCTATCCGGGCAATGCGACACCTTACTATTTAAAAAGCAAAGGCAAGATGGACGGAACCTATCTGCGAGTCGGGGCGGTTAATAAACAGGCTGATCTGGAAATGATTCAGGAACTGGAGCGAAATCGCCGGAATTTGTCTTATGATGAGGACATTGCCCGTGAAATGACTCCGGATGACCAATCCAGCCTGATTGACCTGATTCAATCCGCTTTCAAGCGGACAATTGGGCTGGCGCAACTTTTAAATATGAAACTGGTCCAGCCAAGCGGCGACCTTTATTATTGGACCCATGCGGCCGACATTCTGCTGGGAAAACCGGAGCATTGCCGGATCGAATGCGCTCGCTTTATTGATGAATCGGCGGTCGAGTTTCTCGACCGCAAGACATATGGCGGCAACCTGATCGAACAAGTAGAGTCGGCGATCATCTTTTTAAAGAATCATCTGTTTCTGCGCGGTACCATAGCCGAAGGCAAGCTGGTGCGCCAGGACCAACTGGAGCTGCCGGAGGCTGCTTTGCGCGAAGCGGTGATCAATGCCGTTATTCACCGTGATTATAGCAT
Source organism: Bacillota bacterium (assembly GCA_023438965.1). Classification (GTDB taxonomy): domain Bacteria; phylum Bacillota; class Clostridia; order Saccharofermentanales; family UBA5734; genus UBA8949. Next base: position 7,438 of record JAEXPB010000361.1, read on the forward strand.
TGCTGGTTCAACGATCAAAATCGCAGTTTATGATCATCGGGTTGATATCATCTCTCCGGGCGGCTTGACGAAAACCATTACGGTCGAGGAAATATATGCCGGCCGTTCTGAAATCCGCAACAAGATCATCGCCAGAATATTTCGGGATGCTGGCTTGATCGAGGCGTGGGGATCCGGTGTCGCACGCATGATCCAGCTGTGCCGCGATGCTGGCCTGGAACCGCCGACCATGCGTGAAGACGACCTTTTCGTGCGCCTGTCATTCAAACGACGGTATTATTATCCGGTTGATAATCGGGTAAAAGCACGCCCGGACTCGCCGCTGCCCATTCGCGAGCCTGGCCAAAGCTTCCGGACGGCGCAGGAAATCGACCGGATCCTGCAGGTGATCCAGGCCAATCCGGGCATCACGCAAGCCGAAATCGCCCAATTGCTTCAAATATCCGGCGCCGCTGCCTTTCGGCGTTTGAAGAGCCTGCAGGATCAAGGCCGTGTCCGGCGCGAGGGATCGAAAAAAACCGGACGCTGGGTTTGTACCAGCATTATCAAGGCGCCAGCCGCACTGTAACTTCAGTCACTGTCCGTTCCTGCTGCCGCCGCCTATAATGAACCTGATTCATGTCACATAGGAGGCGGTCAACATGGAAAAAAACTATCAAGTCACCGGCATGACCTGCGCATCCTGCTCCGCCCGGGTGCAGCGTGTGGTTTCCCGCTTGCCCGGCGTCGAGCAGGCCGATGTTAATTTGGCTACGGAGAAATTGACGGTCAAGTTCGATGAGCAGCTCATCGATTTCAATAAATTGCAGCAGACAGTCGAAAGCGCCGGTTATGGGCTGGTGCCGGAGCAGACCACCCGCACGACCGAGCTGGGCGTCGAGGGCATGACCTGCGCGTCCTGCTCCGCCCGTATCGAGCGCACGCTGTCGAAAATGCCTGGCGTCACCCAGGCGGCCGTCAATCTGGCGACCAATCGGGCGACCCTGACCTATGAACCGGCCCGGGTCAAGCTGCCGGAGATCAAGGCGGCGATCAGCCGCTTGGGCTACACGCCGGTGGACCTGGCTATGGCGCCGGTTCGCGACGAGGCGCGGGCGAAAGCGCAGAAGGCCTTGCTGCTGATGCGGATCCGCCTAATTGCGGCGATCGTCTTTTCCGCGCCGATCCTTTATCTGGCGATGTCGCACATGATCCCCCAGGTCCGGCTGCCGATGCCGGACTTCCTCAGCCCGCACATGCATCCGCTCACTTTCGGGCTGGTCCAGCTGGGGCTGGCGATCCCGGTCCTGCTGGCCGGCAGCCGCTTCTTCCGGATCGGCTTCAAGACCTTGTGGAAGCGTTCGCCGAACATGGACACCCTGGTGGCGATCGGGACCGGCAGCGCCTTCCTTTACAGCGTCTATGCGACGATGATGATCGCCCGCGGCGAGACGGCGTTCGTGCAGTCACTGTATTTTGAATCGGCGGCGGTCGTGATCACGCTGGTCATGGTCGGCAAGTACCTGGAGGCGGTCAGCAAGGGCAAGACCTCCGAGGCGATCAAGAAGCTGATGAACCTGCGCCCCCAAACGGCAACCATCCTCAAGGACGGTACCGAGCTGGAAGTGGCGCTGGAGGATGTCGCTGTCGATGATCTCGTCCTGGTCCGTCCCGGCGGTGCGATCCCGGTGGACGGCGTCGTCATGGAAGGCCATTCCGCCGTGGACGAATCGCTGTTGACCGGCGAAAGCCTGCCGGTGGAGAAACAGCCGGGCAGCGAGGTGACCGGCGGCAGCATCAACGGCGAAGGCCTGCTGCGTTTCCGGGCCACCCGTGTCGGCGCGGACACCGCTCTGGCCGGCATCATCCGGCTGGTCGAGGAAGCCCAGGGGAAGAAGGCGCCGATCGCCAAGCTGGCTGACGTCATTTCCCTGTATTTCGTGCCAACGGTGATGGGTATTGCCGTATTGGCCGCCATCGCCTGGGCCCTGGCCGGCAAAGACTTTAATTTTGTCCTGACCGTCTTCGTCTCGATCCTGGTCATTGCCTGCCCCTGCGCCCTCGGGCTGGCCACGCCGACCGCGATCATGGTCGGCACCGGCAAGGGTGCCGAATTGGGCATTCTCTTTAAAGGTGGCGAAGCGTTGGAGGCGACGCATCGGATCCAGACCATTGTGCTGGACAAAACCGGCACGATTACCGAGGGCAAGCCGGTCCTGACCGATATCCGGACCTACGGCCCATTCCCTGAAGCGGAGGCCCTGCGTCTGGTGGCATCGGCGGAGCATGGCTCCGAGCATCCGATTGCCCGGGCGATTGTCGCCGGGGCGCAGGACCGGGGGTTGCAGCTGACTGAGCTCGAACATTTCCAGGCCATACCCGGCCGGGGTATTGCGGCGCGGATCGGCGGTCAGACCATCCTGGCCGGCAATCAGAAGCTGATGGACGAATCCGGCATCGCCACCGATGCAGCGGCCGGGGATGCCGCTGCCCTGGCCGCCGCCGGCCGCACGCTGCTGTATGTTGCCGCCGATGGCCGGCTGGCGGCCCTGATGGCGGTGGCGGACAAGGTCAAGCCGACCAGCACGCAAGCCATTCGGCGCATGCGGAAGATGGGTCTCGCGGTGGCGATGATCACCGGCGACAACCGGAACACCGCGCAAGCGATTGCCGGCGAGGTCGGCATCGACCAGGTCCTGGCCGAGGTTCTGCCCCGCGACAAGTCCCAGGCGGTCCAGTCGCTGCAAGCCAGCGGCCAAAAGGTGGCAATGGTCGGTGACGGCATCAATGACGCACCGGCGCTCGTGCAGGCAGACATCGGCATGGCGATCGGCGCCGGCAC
>JAEXPB010000362.1 GCA_023438965.1 Bacillota bacterium
GCGCCTTTCCGACCGATTCGGTCAGCATGTTCTTCAGCACCAGGCCGCCGATCGGCGATGTCTTCTTTTTCATCACCAATGAGCTGATCGCGATCATTGCCGGCCTGATTGTCCACGTTCTGGTCAATACGCTGATGATCATGTTCTATTTCCTGGTTTTGTCCGGTCCCAATCCGCGTTCGAACATTTTTGCGGATTGGCTGCGGATTTTCCAGTGGTCGGTGCTGACCATGGTCAGCATCGGCATGCTGGGTGTTTTCCTGACCGTCATTTTCGAGTCCTTCGGCCCGTTGAGCGTGCTGCTCTTCTTCGCGCCGTTCATGATGTTTCGTTATGCGTATGTGGGTTTCACCTCGATCCAGAAAGGGTATATCGATACAATCAAAGCCTTCTCGGCCGCCTTGGAAGCCAAGGACCACTATACCATCGGCCATGCCCGGCGCGTGGAAAAGTACTGCGAGATCATCGCCGGCGAGATGGGCTTGTCCGCCGACCGCACCAAGGTCCTGAAATATGCATCTTTGCTGCATGACATCGGCAAAATCGGCATCAGCGAGGCGATCCTGAACAAGTCCGAACGCCTGACCAATGAAGAATATGCCGAAATCAAGAAGCACCCGGTGATTGGTGCCCAAATGCTGGAAGGTATCCAGTTCCTGAAACGCGAAGTCAAGATCATCCGGGCGCATCATGTCCGTTATGACGGCGGCGGCTATCCTTCCGACGCTCAGGAGGAGGGGAAGATGCTGGAATCGCAGATCCTGTGCGTGGCCGATTCCTTTGACGCCATGACTTCCGATCGCGCTTACCGCCCGGCCATGTCGCTTGAGGAAGCCATTGATGAATTGATGCGCAATTCCGGCACCCAATTTTCGCCGGAAGTTGTCCAATGCTTCATTCGCGGCCTGAATAAGCGCAAGAACAAGGATGAAATGCAGGAATTCCTGAAATGATCAGCCCGGCCGCCTCCGGCCTGAGGCCTTGGCCATGATCCTGGCCGCTGCCGTTCTTGGGCTGGCGTATGGCCTGTTGCTGCGCCGCGGCTATCTGTCCAGCATCCTGAAGAAGCACTTCCGGGTGCCGGTCCTGATCTTTCTTTCCCTGGGCATGGAATTCCTGCTCAAATCGGAATACTTGCGGAACAGCCTGGGCGGGGAGGCTTATTATCCGGTTCTGCGCATTGTCCTGGCCATCCTGCAATACGCCTTGGTCCTGACCTTCTTGTTCCGCAACCGGTTCAAGCCGGGCATGGGCTGTTTGATGGCCGGCTCGGTATTGAATGGCCTGGTCATCTGCAGCAATGGCGGGCGTATGCCGATCGGACATCTGATTACGATTTTGCCGGGCTACGGCGCTGCCGCCCTGGAAAAAATCGCCCATGCGCCGCATTACTTCCTGGCGGCCGGCGGCGAACCCTTCCTCTGGTTCGGCGACCTGATCCCGTTCTGGACGTTTGGCTTCTATATGATCAGCGTGGGCGACATCCTGCTCAGCATTGGCGCTTTCCGTCTGGCCGCCTACATGCCCCGCCGGGTAACAAGGCAGAATCAGCCGACACTTCGGCGGGCTTGTCCTCGCCGCTAGCGGCATGCGGATGCCCGCCTACGGTCGCTGATTCTGCCAGTAAAGAAGGAGCCGACACTTCGGCGGGCTTGTCGGTAGGCAGGTCTTCCTCTCGCCGCAAATCATTGCTGTTGAGCGGGAATGGATAGCGGAGATGGGCATCCGCAGAGCGCAGCTTGAGGACAGACCAGCGGAGCCCTATCCATTCCCGTGACAATTGGTCTGACCATTTTGGTATAAACGGTGCAGAGCTGTTGAATCTGCACCGTTTTTTAGTTATACTGTAGTGCGGCAAACAAATAAGAGAAGTGAGGTTATTGTCATGGGATTCATTGATATGATTATCGAGCGAGCCCGGCGCGACAAGAAGACGATTGTCCTGCCGGAGTCCTATGAGCCGAGGACGATCGAAGCCTGCGCCAAGATCCTGCAAAAGGACATCGCCAATGTCGTGTTGATCGGCGATCGCGCCAAGATTCAGGCGGTTGCGCCGCAATGGGACATTTCGGGCGCCCGGGTTGTCGATCCGGCGACTTCGGCCCAGTACGAGAACTATGTCCAGGCTTTCTACGAGATGCGCAAGGCCAAGGGGATGACCCCGGAAAAGGCGCGCGAGACGATGCTCGATCCGCTGTTTTTCGGCGTCATGATGGTCAAAATGCAGGAAGCGGACGGCATGGTGGCCGGTGCGATCAACAGCACGGCCAACACCCTGCGCCCGGCCCTGCAGATCCTGAAGACCGCCCCCGGCACCAAGCTGGTTTCCGCTTTCTTCATGATGATCGTGCCGGATTGCGAATATGGCCTGGATGGCACCTTCCTCTTCGCCGACAGCGGCCTGGTCGAGAATCCCGACGCCGACCAGCTTTCCGAGATTGCTTTATCCTCGGCCAAGACTTTCCGGCAGTTGACCGGCGCCGAACCGAACGTGGCGATGCTGTCCTACTCCACTTATGGCAGCGCCAAGAGCATCCTGACCGAGAAGGTCATCGAGGCTACCCGCCTGGCTAAGGAAAAGGCGCCGGACTTGAACCTGGACGGCGAACTGCAGCTGGACGCCGCCATTGTGAGCAGCGTCGGCAAGAGCAAGGCCCCGAACAGCCCGGTTGCCGGCAAGGCCAACGTCCTGGTCTTCCCGGATCTCAACGCCGGCAACATCGGCTACAAGCTGGTGCAGCGCCTGGCCAAGGCCGAAGCCTACGGCCCGATCACCCAGGGCATCGCCCGGCCGGTAAATGATCTTTCGCGGGGCTGTGTCGCCGATGACATCGTCGGCGTCGTTGCGATAACCGCCGTACAGGCCCAAGACTAAGCAGAAGATAGAACATCACGGCAGGCTGGCATCCAACCACCTGCCGTGCTTGCGTAAGGAGGATAATCCATGAATGTCCTGGTGATCAAAGCCGGCAGCTCGTCCCTGAAATACCAGCTGCTCAATGCCGTGACCGGCGATGTGCTGGCCAAGGGCGGCGCGGAACGGATCGGGCTGAACGACGCCCTGATCAAGCATAGCCGGAGCGGCTTCGACACGGTGACCCTGCCGGTCGACATGCCCAACCATAAGGTCGCAGTCCAGGCGGTCCTGACCGTCCTGACTTCCGACGAACACGGCATCATTAAAAGCATGAGCGAAATTGACGCGGTTGGCCATCGGGTGGTCCATGGCGGCGAGAAATTCTCATCGTCCGTACTGATCACGCCGGAAGTCAAACGGGCGATCCGCGCCTGCTTCGATCTGGCCCCGCTGCACAACCCGCCGAACATGACCGGCATCGAGGCCTGCGAAGAAGCCATGCCTGGCGTGCCGCAGGTTGCCGTCTTCGACACCGCCTTCCACCAGACCATGCCGCCGAAGGCTTACATGTACGCACTGCCCTATGACCTGTACGAGCGCCTGGGCATCCGCAAATACGGCTTCCATGGCACCTCGCACGGTTATGTGGCCCGCCGCGCGGCAGCCATCCTCGGCAAGCCGTTCGACAGCCTGAAGATCATTACCTGCCATCTGGGCAACGGATCTTCGATCGCCGCGGTCCAAAATGGCCGCTGTGTCGACACATCGATGGGCATGACGCCGCTGGCCGGCATCTGCATGGGCACCCGCTGCGGTGACATCGACCCGGCTATCGTGACCCACCTGATCAACAACGAGCATATGGAAGCCAAAGCCGTGGATGACCTGCTGAACAAGAAGTCCGGCGTCGCCGGCATCTCGGGTGTCAGCAGCGATTTCCGCGACCTGTACGCCGCCGCCGGCGAAGGGCACAAGCGCGCTTCGCTGGCCCTGGACATGTTCAAATACCAGTGCCGTAAATTCATCGGCGCTTATGCCGCCGCCATGGGCGGCGTCGATGTCGTTGCCTTCACGGCCGGCATCGGCGAGAATACAGCCGACATCCGCCTGGGTGCCTGCGAAGGCCTGAACTACATGGGCATGCAGATCGATCCATACAAGAACGCCGCCGTCAAGGGCCGCGAAGCGGTCGTTTCGACCGATGAGTCGCGGGTCAAGGTGCTTGTGGTGCCAACCAACGAAGAGCTGGCCATCGCCCAGGAAACGGCCCGTATCTGCGGCGCGGTGCTCTGACGCCTTGACAGCCGGCGGCGCAACCGCTATACTGCAGCATAAATAGCTTGACCTGCGAAGGGAATGTGGCCTGACAGCCGATCCAGAGAGGGGAGAACCGGTGCGAATCCCCGCGGTGCGTCCAGCCGTCCCGCCCCCGAGGTCCTGCCGCAAGGCAGACGGTTGGCCCCGATAACAGCCGCAGAGAGGATGCCGGTTGGCATCAACCTGGGTGGTACCGCGGATTTGATCAGATGATCGGAATTCGTCCCGGCAGAGTATTCTGCCGGGACTTTTTTATGAAGAGGAGGAAATAGACAATGGCAGGCAAAGAAAAACTGGTGGAAGCCATCACCGCCATGGACCAGGACTTTACCCAATGGTACACCGATGTGGTGCTCAAGGCGGAACTGATCGACCATTCGGCGGTCAAGGGCTGCATGATCCTGCGCCCGTATGGCTTTGCGATCTGGGAAAACATCCAGCGCAACCTGGACCGGATGTTCAAGGAAACGGGGCATGAGAATGTGGCGATGCCCATGTTCATCCCGGAAAGCCTTTTACAGAAAGAGAAAGAGCATGTCGAGGGCTTTGCCCCCGAAGTGGCCTGGGTGACCTACGGCGGCAGCGAACAGCTGGCCGAGCGGCTCTGCGTCCGCCCAACCTCCGAGACGCTTTTTTGCGACCACTACGCGCATATTGTCCAGTCCTGGCGCGATCTGCCTAAATTGTACAACCAGTGGGTATCGGTCGTGCGCTGGGAAAAGACCACCCGGCCGTTCCTGCGCTCGACGGAATTTTACTGGCAGGAAGGCCATACCGCCCACGCCACCGCCGATGAGGCGCAGGCCGAAACCTTGCGCATGCTGAATGTGTATACCGACTTTTACCGCGACTACCTGGCCATACCGGTCATTCAAGGCCAGAAGACCGACAAGGAGAAGTTTGCCGGCGCAGTCAGCACCTATACGGTCGAAGCCATGATGCATGACGGCAAAGCCCTGCAGTCGGCGACCAGCCATTATTTCGGCGACGGCTTCGCCCGGGCGTTCAATATCCAGTATACGGACAAAAACAACAAGCTGCAGTATGTTCACCAAACCTCCTGG
>JAEXPB010000426.1 GCA_023438965.1 Bacillota bacterium
AAGCCGTTTTGGGCCTGGACAAACTGTTCGTGCGAGATCGGCTGACTCCATTCCCAACCCTCATCCGCCCAACGGTCGATAATACGGGCGTTGATGGCGGTGTAATTTTCCCGGATATGTCGGGTTAGCCAATCCGCTTGATCCAGACTGTAGAAAACCTGCGATTGCAACTCACCCAGTTGGTTACGCCACGAATCCCGCTCAATCCGCAACCTGCGAAAACCGAGTTTCCGCTCATAAACGTGTTGGGCGCGAGTGTTCTGCAGATTGGTATCGAGGACAATCTGCGCATAGTCATATTGGCGGAATAAGGTATCAATAAACATGGAGAGCAAGACCGTACCATAACCTTTATTCTGCTCGGAGGAATCGCAGATTTTAATGCCGATGACTGCCGTACGGTTGCCAAGATTGCGATAATTCATTTCACCGATTGGTTTGCCATCATGCTCGATGATATGTCGGCGGCCATCGGCGTCACTGTCCGCTAGCAGCTGCTTCTGGATCTGGTCGGCAGTCGTACCCAGTCCGTTGGGAAAACCGGCATGGGTCATCACCGCGCTATCGTTCCACCAAGTACATAGTAATTCAGCGTCCGCCGCGGTGGCGTTGCGGATCGTCAGATTACCGTTCGTGATGTTCATTGGCAGCATCCTCTTTTCGAAAAATATCCAGGCTGTGGTGCGTGATACCGACCATGTCCACCCGTTCGCAGATGGCGAAATGGTAACGCAGATAGAGAGCGAAGACTTCATCGTCCATCGCGTCAAGGGTGTCGCGCAGATAATTGGTAAAGAGATCGGTGGCGACATAATGCAGCCGATGCACCGGCAGGCCGTTCATCAGCGCATCGATGTCTTCTTTACGGACCAGCTCGAAAATATCCGCCGGCACAGAAACCGTCGCAAAAGACACGGGATCGATTTTACCGCGCCGGACATAATCCGCAACATCGAACACATGGCGTTGGAAACCGCTGGTGATCAGGCTGGCGTCGCTGATGCAATAGGCGGCGAACACGATGCCGCCGGGCTTGGTCACGCGCAAGGCCTCCGAGATTGCCCGCCGCTTGTCGGCCGGCGAAAACAGGTGATAGAGGGGACCGAGCAGCAGGGTCAGGTCAAACGACTGATCGGTAAACATCGACAAATCGAGGGCATTGCCCTGGGTGATGCGGATATTCTGCCCCGGCTTCAAATTCGCCCGGAAGATATCGATATTGTGTGGCAACAGTTCAACAGCCTCGACAGCATAGCCTAAATCTGCCAGGGCGCGGCTATAGCAACCGGTGCCCGCCCCGATTTCAATGATCCGGGCGCCGGGTTGGAGATACTGCTGAATGTAGCGCATCGTGGTGAGAAATTCGACTTGCCCATGCCGGGGCTCGAGCCGAGACTCCTCCGAACGGATAGCATAATGCGCGGCGATCGGATCGAGCGTGATCCAATAGCGTTCGAGATCCTGGTTCTCGGCCTCTTTATGGGCGACGCGCTCGAACCGGCCGCCGCAGGCCAGGATCGTCCGCCGGCTGCCCTCATTATCAACATCGCAGGTGATCAGCACCCGGTCCAGCTTCAACTGCCGGCATTTTTCCAGGCAAAGCGTGAGCATGGCCTTGGCATAGCCTTGGCGCCGTTCCGACGGGCGGATGCCATAACCGATATGGCCGCCAAATTCGGCGAGATAAGCATTCAGCTCATGCCGGAAATTGATCATGCCCAGGATCCGCTGTTCACCTTCGCGCACCAGCATGAACTGGTCGGCTTCCACACAGGCGGCATCCGGCAGCGTTTCCTTGTGCTCCCGCAAGCGGCATTGGGCAATCCAGTCCTGGATATCCTCGAATTTACGCAAGCCGCTGTCACCGTTGAAGGGGCTGCCTGTGTCCAGGAGTTCCTGCCGGTAGGCACGGATTTCATCGATATAAGCTTCATCGGGTCGGATCAAAGTCAGGCCGGTCATGCTGCCACCTCCGGAAAATAAAGCTTGACGTTATAATATACTTAAACTGACGGTCAGACAAGAGAAAATCCCGGCCCCTGGTTGAACCAGAAACCGGGATTGCAGCAGGAAAAAGCATATAGGTAATAAGCCGGGTTTCCTGAGCCCTTAGCTAAACAGATCCACACCCTTGGCCAGCAGCACAGCCTGGATCCGCTGCGCCGGCAGGGAACGGGGCGGACAGCCGTCCCGCGCGCACAGGGCGGCGGCGATGCCGACCGCCTGGCCCATGGCCATGCAGATCGACATAACCCGGTAGGAGGCATGTGCCCGGTGTGTGCCGGAGATGCAACGGCCGGCGGTCAGCAGGTTGTCGATCCGCAGCGGTACGAAGCAGCCATATGGCAAGTCGTAGGGAATGACCTGCTGGATATGTTTCTCGGCCTGGCCGGCGCCGGCTGGATTGTGGATGTCCACGATGAACTCGGCCTTGTGGACGATGACGTCGGGGAATCGCTTGCCGGCGGCCAGTTCCTCGGCCGTGATGTGATATTCGCCGGTGATGCGGCGTGTCTCACGTACCCCCAGGGTCGTGCCGCTGGCAATCAGTTTGCAGTTCTCATAACCGGGCAGGTATTGATGGAAGAAATCCATCAACAGGCTGATTTGCCGGCGCAGCTCGAGTTCGGCCGGGAAAAGGTCGCGGACCAGGGTGCTGTCGACCCGGTTGGCCTGGGTGGTGTTGACCTGCCGTTCGCCCGGCCGGGTTGTCCGGTGCAGGCGGACGGCGGCGAGGTTGGGCGGCAACAGTCCCTGGTCGCAGCAGCGCTGGCAGAAGTCCAGGAAACGTTCGCCATTTAATTTGACATTGTCGACATCGCCGATGCAGGCAATCGCCCGGCTTTCATCGACATGATCGATGGTGAATTCCAGCGTGACCGGCTGCATTAGGCCGTCATCACGGCCTTTCTCGAAAGCGGCGCCGGCCAGGAAGGCCACATCGCCGTCGCCGGTCGCGTCGATGACAACCTTGCCTTGCAGGGCAAACAGCCCCTCCTTGGTCGAAACCAGGAGGCCGGTGACCCGCTGGCCGTCAAGCAGGGTATCGGTCACCATGGACTGCAGATAAACGTCGATCCTCTCGCGACCGACGAACTCGGCGAGAACCCGCTTGGCCATTTCCATGTCGTGCGCCACGCCGGTCACCCCGAGCATGTCGTTGCCGGGCACACCAAGCATGGACAGCAGTTCGTCGCGCAGGGTGCCCCGGCTGACCATGCCGAGGATCGGCCCGACATGGCCGGCCGTCAGATTGCCGCCCAGCACGCCGTAGCGCTCGATCAGGGCGACCGAAGCACCTTCGCGCGCCGCGGCGACGGCGGCGCAAATACCGGCGGGGCCGGCAC
>JAEXPB010000484.1 GCA_023438965.1 Bacillota bacterium
GCCAGAGGATCACTGGCCTTGACCAGCTCCTTGCTGATCAGGTTCCCATCGCGCAGGCCGACGATTTTCGTCGTGCTGCCGCCAATATCCAAGCCGATGATGATGCCCAAGTCGTCCCCTCCCTGTCCGCGGCCCTGGTTGAGCCGTCCCGATTTCAACATTATATCACAGACTGTCCGAAAAACAGACTTGGCGCCGGGCATGAAAAAAGCACCCTTGCGGATGCTTGATTCAAAATTGAAATTGATCGGTGCCGGACGCCCGGTGCCTGCTTCAGCGGGCGCTCGCTGTCTGGCGGATGTATTCCATGCTCTGGCTGACGATGCTGCCCTCCACCAGGGCGGTGTTGCGGGGCGCCACGACAAAGATGACGGACGAAACCGGCATGACCTTGCCATCCAGGGCATATGCCGCGCCAGTGATGAAATCGATCACCCGCTGGGCCACTTTGGTGTCCACCTTCTCGATATTGCAGATAACGGTCTTGCCGGCCCGGATGTGGTCACAGGCCTGCTGGGCAGCCTCGATGTCGGCCGGCTGCATGATCACGACCTGTTGTTGTCCGGACGACTTGATATCGACGACCTTGCCCTGCTGCTGGCGGCGGAAAGGTCCCGGACGCGGTTCTTCCGGCATCTCAACCATTTCCGGCTCTTCATACTCAGCTTGCTGGTAATCATCTTCATAGTCGATCTCGTCATGGTAGCTGCCCAGACGATTAAAGATCTTGTTCAAAATATCGGCCATGTCTTTTCCCTCCCGATGTGCACAGGACTGTCATGCACCCATTATAGAAAGGGAAATCCGCGCTGGCAACGACTCCGGCCCAAGAGTAAGTATGATGTAACGGCGATGCAATATTAATCGGCCGATATCTCAGCGATGTTACAGCCGCGGCCCGAAAATGGCTGTGCCGATCCGGACATGGGTCGAGCCGCAGGCGATGGCCTGGACAAAGTCATGGCTCATGCCCATGGACAGGATATCGAACGGCATGTCCGGGCCCAGCTGGCCGGCAATCCGGTCGAAAAGCGTCCGGGTTGCACTGAAGACCGGCACGGTGCCCGCCGGATCCTCCAACAGCGGAGCCATGGTCATCAGGCCGCGCAGGGCAATGCCGGGCAGCCGCATGGCCGCTTCGGCCGCGGCGGGCGCTTCCTGCGGGGTGAAGCCGTGCTTGGTGGCTTCGCCGGCGGTATTGACCTGCAGCAGGACCGCGGTCACACTTCCCTGCTCCTGGCTGCGGCGGCTGATTTCCTCCAGCAGCGACAGCGAGTCGGCGGAATGAATCAGCGCGGTCTTCCCGATAATCTGGCGGACTTTGTTTTTTTGCAAGGTGCCGATCTGGTGCCAATTGGGCTGCCATCCGGCCGCGGCCAGTTCATCGATCTTGCCCAGCATTTCCTGGACCCGGTTCTCGCCCAGGTCGGTCAAGCCCAGCTGGCAGGCGGCGCCGGCCAGGCTGGCCGGGAAAAATTTGCTGACCCCGATCAGGGTGATTTCGGCCGGATCACGCCCGGCCGACCGGGCGGCGTCGGCAATCTTGACCCGGACTGTCTGCAGCCGTTCGGCCAGCTGCGCCAGTTCTTCCGGCGCCAGAACCGCCGGAGGGACGGGCAGCGGCATTGGCTTGGGGGACAACGGATCAATCGTTGCCAATAAAAACACCTGCCTCGATTGATTTCGGATTGACCACCAGAATCGACGATACGTCCGGTTTGTATTTTTCCGTATCGATGGCTTTGATGATCGCATATTCACGGTCATAATCGACGACGTCCACCTGGCAAAGCCGGGTATAGCCGCCGCTGACGATCATCAGGCTGGCGCGCGCGGCGGACGCGTCATGGTTGATCAGGGCGGAAACCGGCACCTTCAAGCCCTTGGAAGTGGAAAGGGTCAGTTCGGCCTGGACGATGCGCCGGTCAGACAGCCACTCCACTTTCCGGTCCGTCCGGACGACCAGCAGATCGTCCGAGCCGACGGCTTCCGAGCGCAGGACCCGGCAGTTCGCCAAAGTCTGGCCTTCGGCCGGTATATTGATGCTGATAAAATCGTCCACCTTGTACTGGGTGGCGTCGGTATTGGGCAGCAGGAAGACCAGGGTCTGGCTAAGGTTGGATGATATCCGCAGCACCGGCTGGTCTTTGGTCACCTTGGTGCTGGCCGACAGCCTGGCCTGAGCCTGGCTGATGTATTTCCGGTAATCCTCGGCCGAAATTTTCAAGCCCAGGTCCTGCTTCAAAACCGTTTCCAGCCCGTCCAGCTTGAATGATACAATGCCGGGCTGGGCGCAGGTCAGGGTGCCGGAGGCCAGTCCAAGCGACTTTTCGAGATTGGATTTGGTCTGTTCCAGGGTGTTCAGCCGCGAATCATTAAAATCGATGGTCATCAGCTTGGTGGTCCGCTGTTCCAGGATAACGGCGATCGAAGCCGAATAAGCGCTCAGGTTGGCCAGTGAACCTTTGGCAATATCGCTGCGAACCAGATTGACAACCGAGGCCAGCGAAGCGGCGCTTTCATCGAAAATAGCCTGGGCGCCGGCGCCCTTGCCGTTATTCATCAACTCGGTCTGCAGGTCGACGATGTCCTTCTCGCATTTCTGCAGTTCCTTAAGCTGGCTCTCCTTGTCCGCCGGGATCACCAGCGCCAGCTTCTGACCCTTGGCGGCCCGGCTGCCCTCGGTGGCCATCGGCTTGAGCAGGCCGGACACCGGCGCGTTGAAGATCACCTCATCGCGCAGGATCAGGCCGGCGCTCTGGGTCGTATGGGCCAGTTCGCCCTGTTGGATGAAAATAAACCGCGGGCGCGGCTTGGCCTTTTGCATGACCTTGATGATCAGGACAACTGTCACCAGCATGATCATCATGACGAAAATCGCCAGGAAAAAAGCGCGGGTTCGCGCTTTGCGGCGCTCGATCTGCATCAGCCGTTCCGCGGTCAGCGGCTTGCGCCCCTGTCCGGACGCCGGCTCCGCCGCATACGGGCGGGGGCCGGCTGATCCGGGTGCGGCGGCATATGGCCGGCCTGGCTGGTTCGACCGCGCCGGTTCGCGGCCGGCAATTGGCCGGCCGGCAGCCGGACGGGCCGGCCGGCGGTTCGGATCGGGCGACGGCGGCTGACGGCGGTTCATGGGACGGAAACTCCCATGCGCTCAATGGCCAGCATGCAGGCCAGTCGGACATTCTCAAAGCATAACCCGCCCTGGAGATAAGCCGGATACGGGGCGCGCAGCGGACCGTCGGCCGAAAGCTCGATCGAGGCGCCCTGGACAAACGCCCCGGCGGCCATGATGACCGGGCAGTCATAGCCCGGCATGGCCCAGGGCTCGGGGCGGACGAAGCTGTCCACCGGCGAGGCGGCCTGGACGGCCTGGCAGAAAGCGACCAGCCGCTCCGGGGCGGCCAGCTCAATCGTCTGGACAATATCGCCGCGCACAGCCTGCGCGTCGGGATAAGTCCGGAAGCCGGCCAGCTGGAAAATCGCCGCGGCATAGACTGCACCCTGCAGACTTTCGGCCACAATATGCGGTGCCAGGTAAAAGCCCTGGGCAATCTGGCGGCTGAAGCCGAGCGACGGGCCGACATGGCTGCCCAGCCCGGGCGCGGTCAGGCGGGCGGCGACTTTGGCGACCAGGTCGGCCCGGCCGGCCACATAGCCGCCGGACGGGCAAAGGCCGCCGCCGGGGTTTTTGATCAGCGAGCCGGCACAGAGATCGGCGCCGGCCATGCAGGGTTCGCGGTTTTCGACGAATTCGCCGTAGCAGTTGTCGACCAGGATGGCGGCCGGGCTGCCGGTCGAACGGACAGTTGCGCAGATTGCCGCCAGGTCGTCGGCCAACAGGGAGCGGCGCAGGGTGTAGCCGCGCGATTTCTGGATGAAGACGACCTTCGTCCGGGGACCGATCGCGGCGCTGATCGCCGCCAGGTCGGGATCGCCGGCCGGCGTCAGGCCGACCTGGCGGTAGGTGACGCCAAAGTCGCGCAAAGAGCCGTTATCCGCAGCCGGATCACCGGTGCCGATGGTCTCGAGAAGCGTGTCGTAGGGCGCGCCGGACACCGAAAGCAATTCGTCGCCCGGTCGCAGCAGCCCATACAGGCAGGCGGAGATGGCCTGGGTGCCCGAGCTGATCTGGATGCGAACCAGGGCGGCCTCGGCTCCGAAAGCCAGCGCGTAAGCCCGCTCGATCTGTTCGCGGCCCAGGTCGTCATAACCATAGCCGGTGGTGCCGCCCAGCTGGCTCTCCGACAGGCGGGCCTGCTGCAAGGCATTAAGTACACGCAGTTGATTGCTGGCGCGGTTGCGGGCAATCGCGGCAAAAGCAGGCCCGACTGCCGCCAGGGCCTGCTCCGAGAGATCATAGACCGGCCGGGAGATCCCGAACGGCAGATAATCGCCGAAACTCAAATTCCGTAGACCTCCTTGCTGCTCAGGACACGAATACCGGACTGCTCCAGCTTGTCCAGGGCCAGCTGCGGATTCTCCACCCGGATCACGACGATGGCGTCCGAAGATGCCCGTCCGACATAGGCGTACAGGTAGTCGACCGAAATCGCGCTGCCGCTCAGCGTTTCCAGGGCATCTTCCAGGGTGCCCGGGCGATCCGGAATGGCGATGGCGATCACGTTGGTTGAATTGACCGTAAAGCCGCTCTCCGACAATGCGGCCTGGGCGGCTTCCGGCTGATCGACAATCATGCGCAGGATGCCGTATTCGGTGGTGTCGGCGATATAAAGCGCCCGGATGTCGATCGAATTCTGCTTGAGGATTCTGGTCACTTCCGCCAGCCGGCCGGACTTGTTTTCCTGGAAAACGGAAATCTGTTTGACAAGCATGGTCTGCACCTCCCTGATTGGCCCGGTTATCTGGGATCGATCCCGCGCGGGCTCTGCGTGATCCGGTTTGTTTTTCTTATATTATAGCAGATCCGGCCTGGAATGCCGCATGGTTGACGGCACGCAGCTTCTCGGCGAAGACCTGGTCGATCACCTCGGCGAAAAGGCTGGCCGGGACGTCCAGGCAGCGCGACAGCGCACCGATCATCACCAGGTTCACCGCCCGGGGGCTGCCGGCCCGTTTGGCCAGGTCCAGGGCGTCGAAGGCATGCACCGCGGCCTGGCTGCCGGCTTTGGCCTGCAGTTCGGCGACGATGCCCTCCGGATAGGCAGCCTGCCCCATCGCGACTGGCAGGGGCAGCGTCCGGTTGGTGTTGATCAGGATCGTGCCACCGGCACGCAGCAGGTGCGCCCAGCGCAGGGCCTCCAGCTCCTCGAAGGCCAGGATGAAATCGGCAGTGCCCGGCTCAACGATCGGCGAGAACACTTCCCGCCCGATGCGGACATAGGTGATGACGCTGCCGCCGCGCTGGGACATGCCGTGAACCTCGGAGACTTTAACATCCAGGCCCATCCGGGTGGCCAGGGTGCCCAGCAGCTTGCCGGCCACGAGCGTTCCCTGCCCGCCGACACCGGCTAAAACAATATTCAGGTCGCGCATCAGGCCTCACCGCCTTTCTGTAATGCATCAAACTTGCAGACATGGACGCAGAGGCCGCAGTTGGTGCAGCTGGCGGCGTCGATGACCGGATAGCCGTCCGGACCGGCGGTCAGCGCCGGGCACATGACCCGGATGCAGGCCTTGCAGCGTTTGCATTTGGCCAGGTCGACGCGGGCGGCGTTTTCCGGCCGGGCCTTGCCGGCGGGGATCAGCGCGCAGGGACGACGGGCGATGATCACCGAGACACCTGCCTTGGCGGTCTCCTCGGCGATGACAGCCTGGGCGCCGAAGGTATCTGCCGGGTCGATCACCCGGATCGAGGCGACGCCGATCACCCGGCACAACTCAACCAGGTCGATGGCCGGCGCCGGCTGCAGGCGGATGTTCAGGCCGGTGGACGGATTCTGCTGGTGGCCGGTCATGCCGGTAATGGAATTGTCCAGGATGATCAGCGTCATGCTGCTCTGGTTGTAGACACTGTTGATCAGGCCGGTCACACCCGAATGAAGGAAAGTCGAGTCGCCGATCACGGCCACGGTCCGGCGGGAGAACTCGCCATCAGTGGCCTTGTCCATGCCGTGCGCCATGCTGACCGAGGCGCCCATGCAGACGCAGGTATCCATGGCGTTGGTCGGGTTCAGCGCACCGAGGGTATAGCAGCCGATATCGCCGGTCACGATGTATTTCAAACGGTTGAGGGCCAGGAAAAGGCCCTTGTGCGGACAGCCGGCGCACATGACCGGCGGCCGGCCCGGCGCAGCGGTCAATTCAGACTTCGGCAGGGCCGCGGCCGGTGCCTGGCCGGCGCCCAGCGCCTGCCGCAGCATGCTGGCGGAATATTCGCCCTGCAGGGTGAAGAGCGCCTTCCCTTCGCAGGCGATGCCGGCAGCCCGGATTTCGGTTTCCAGGATCGGATCCAGTTCTTCGACCACCACCAGGCGGCGAACCGAGGCGGCGAACGCGCGGATCAGGTCCAACGGCAGCGGCCAGATCAGGCCCAGCTTCAGGACCGAGGCGTCCGGCAGGGCTTCCCGGACATATTGGTAACCGATGCCGGCCGTGATGATGCCCAGGTCGGCCGAACGCCGGATGACCTGGTGTCGCCCGATGCCGTCTGCAGCTGAAGACGCCTCGGCGACAGCCTTTTGGCGGTCTTCGACCATCCGGTGGCGGGCGATGGCCATCGCCGGCATCATGACATACTTGGCCGTGTTCTTCACATATGGCCGGATCACCTGCTCCTGCGGCTCATCCACGGCCACCAGCGAGCGGGAGTGGGCAATCCGCGTCGACAGACGGATCATGACCGGGGTGTCAAACTGCTCGGAAAGCGCGAAAGCCGCGCGGACATAGTCCTTGCATTCCTGACTGTCGGCCGGCTCGAACATCGGGACTTTGGCCGCCCGGGCATAATGGCGGCTGTCCTGCTCGTTCTGGGAGCTGTGCATGCCCGGATCATCGGCCGCCACCACGACGAGGCCGCCGTTGACGCCGGTATAGGAGGCGGTGAACAGCGGATCCGCCGCGACATTGACACCGACATGCTTCATGCAGGACATAGCACGGGCGCCCGCCACACTGGCGCCGATGGCGACTTCCAGGCCGACTTTCTCATTGGTGGCCCATTCGCAATTGACGCGTTCATAGCGGGCGATCGTTTCCGTGATCTCCGTACTCGGTGTCCCCGGATAGGACGACACGACCTTGACACCCGCTTCGAAAGCGCCGCGGGCTATTGCCTCATTGCCTAATAGAATTTCTTTCAACCCATTCACCACTCTACTTATAGTTTATGAATAACCGCCGGCCGGTACATCCTGCCGTTGCCTTCGGCTTATCTTATTTAC
>JAEXPB010000514.1 GCA_023438965.1 Bacillota bacterium
CATGTAGCCGGTTGGTCCCTCCAGAATGTTTTCTCCCGCCGTGCCATAGGGCACTTGATAATCTGTCAGGACGGTAGACCAGCCCGAACCATCCGGACGGGTATGCGAGAAGCTGGCCGCCAGTTCCTTAGCCCGGACAGCCGCGGCGGCGAGCAGGTTGCTGCTGCCCATCGCCACCGGTGCTACGCCCACTTTTGCCCGCTCGATATTGACCAGGCGGACCAGCTCGGTAATCCATTGTTCGGCGGTCAGGTTACCGGATGGCGTGGTTGTGGTTGGAACTGTTGTGGTGGTGGCCGTAGTCGTTGTTGTCGTAGTGGCTGCGGTTGTGGCTATCGTGGTCGGTGCGGCCGTGGCGGTGGTTGCTTGCGTTGTTGTCGTCGTCGGCGCAGCCGTGGTGGCCGCAGTTGGAGCGGTTGTGGTTGTTTTGGCCGGCTTTCTGGTTACCCCGGCAGTGGTGGCTGTCGTAGTTCCCGTCGGGCTCGCTGTCGTTGTCGTCGTTGGTTTGATCTTCGCCGCGGCCGCCAAGTATCCAGTTGACGGCATGCGTTCAGCCGTCGAAATCATGGCGAGTCCGGACGCGGCATTCTGGCGGGCGGTTTCCGTCAAGGCCGGCTGGGCTGTCTCCTCGCCCGACCGGGTCACGGCGGATATGTTCAGCGGCGACAGGCAGCCCATCAGGCCAATCGCCAGACCAATAACTAAAACCAGAGACAACAAGACATGACGCAACGAATGTTTCATAAAACCTCCAACGTAATTAACAATAACTTCCGCCAATTTTAAAAGCATTGTACCAGACAAGCCTGCCAATAGACAACAGTCAAAACCGTTACGTTTTTGTTAACATATCCTGCATATCATTGATTTATCGGTCCCTTATCAGTCGTTTTGAACAACCAGATTCATTTTCACCTTTATACAACCAGTTGTCGGAATTGTAATGATACGCATCAATATAATTAATATATTCATGCATCGATAATCATATGATAATTGGCTTAGTTTGATCTTGGGCTGGTATCGCCTGCCGTAAAGCCAGTCTATGATGCTGCAGCATTTCCGTATGGCAATCTGAAGCCCGGTTGGCCGCCTTCTCCATCGGATGCTGGGCAGCACGGCCTGTGAAGATCAAAACAGAAACCGGTCATCCTTCCTGCCGCGGACCGCAACTGGCGTTACGGCCGGACCGGCAGCAGCAGCATATAATAGGAATATAAAATGCCGCTGGAAGTCTGAGCGATCAGGCCGCTGCCGGCAGCAGTCAGACCTGAAGGAGGTTGATCAGATATGATTCATGAATTGATGATTACCAGGATCTGGGCGCGCGAAATCATCGACTCGCGCGGCAATCCGACAGTCGAAGCCGAAGTGGAGACCGAGGACGGCTCAAACGGCCGGGCGGCCGTTCCATCCGGTGCCTCCACCGGCGCTTTTGAAGCGGTGGAACTGCGGGACAAGGATCCCGGCCGTTATCTCGGCCTGGGTGTCCGTAAAGCCGTCCGCAACATCAACGAAGTGATTGCCCCCGAACTGATCGGTTTCAATGTTTTCGACCAGCGCGGCCTGGACCAGACCATGATCGAGCTGGATGGCACCGATAACAAAGGCAGGCTCGGGGCCAATGCCATTCTGGCCGTCTCGCTGGCCGCCGCCAAGGCCGCCGCCCAGGCTCTCGATCTGGAACTGTACCAGTATCTCGGCGGCATCGGCGCCCATGTCCTGCCGGTTCCGATGATGAACATCATCAATGGCGGCAAGCATGCCGACAACAGCATCAATCTGCAGGAATTCATGATCATGCCGATCGGCGCCGGCACCTTCCGCGAAGCCCTGCAATGGAGCATCGAGGTTTTCCATACCTTGAAAAAGCTCTTGAAGGGCAAGGGCTACAGCACCGCGGTCGGCGACGAGGGCGGTTTTGCGCCCAACTTCGACAGTGACGAGCAGGCGCTGCAGTTCATCGTCGCCGCGATCAAGGAAGCCGGGTTCCGGCCGGGCACCGACTTCGCCATCGCCATGGACGCCGCCGCGACTGAGCTTTATGAGGCAGCTGCCAAAATCGGCCAGGAGGGCAAATACCTGTTCTGGAAATCGGGCGTCCTGAAAACCAGTGCGGAAATGATCGATTACTGGGCCGACCTGGCTGACCGTTACCCGGTCATCTCGCTGGAGGACGGACTGGCCGAGGAGGACTGGACCGGCTGGCGGCAGCTGACCGAACGGCTGGGCGGCAAGATCCAGCTGGTCGGCGACGATCTCTTCGTCACCAATACGCGCCGGATCCAGAAAGGCGTTGACGAGAATGTCAGCAACTCCGTCCTGATCAAGCTCAATCAGATCGGCACGCTCAGCGAGACCCTGCGGGCCATCGAAATGGCTGTCCAGAATGGCTGGACGGCGATTGTGTCGCATCGTTCCGGTGAAACGGAGGATGTGACGATCGCCGATATCGTGGTTGCGGTAAATGCCGGCCAGATCAAGACCGGCGCGCCTTCGCGCACCGACCGCGTGGCCAAGTACAACCAGCTGCTGCGGATCGAGGAAGCACTGGGTGAAGCAGCATCCTATGC
>JAEXPB010000517.1 GCA_023438965.1 Bacillota bacterium
GCTGTATACCGCCAAACCTCCTTGATGCCTTTTCCGGACGACAAGTCAGCCATATCGCAACGTCCAGGCTTGCAATCGGAGCCGTTGGCTCAGATAGCGGTCAGCCAGGTCCGGACTGTGCAGCCAGGTGCCGCGCAATTTGAAATCAGCCAGCCTGGGCAGTCCCTGCAAGCTATTGAGCTGCGGCCGCGGTTGCAAGGTGATCGTCTCGTCCGATGTACAGAGGCAGTCCAACCCGGCGAAAAGAAAATCCGCCGGTCCCAGCTGCTGACCATCAACGCGGATTTGCGGCGGCAGAAAGCGAGCCAGATCAAGCGATTGGGCAGCCTTGCGCAACCCGTCTGCCGATACCGCACAAGACTCGGTGATCCCCATTGGCTCAGAAAGAAATCCATAGGAATGCGTGCCGATATCATGCCCGGCGAGAGCTTCCAGGACATCCCAGCGCTTCCAGGCGACCAGCTGGCGAGCCAAGAGCCCGACCAACGCAAAATGGCCGATCACCCCTTCGCTGGTGCAGATCCGGGCCAGGTCGGCGATGGCATCCGCACTGCGATTGGCGGTAAAATCTTCTGTATCGAAGAAGAACAGAACCTCGGTTTGCCTGCTCCTGCCCTGCACTCCCGGATCATTTCAACAGATGTTTCGCCCAGCCGTAACCAGACTCCGGCGAATCGTCCTCCGGCATGCCCGGCAGGATCAAGCCGCCATCGATCCGCAGGACCGCCCCGGTGATATAGGCTGCCTGGTCTGAAGCCAGGAAAGCCACGGCCTGGCCGACTTCTTCGGGCGTACCGAAACGGCCCAGCGGGATCTTGCCCGCCCAGCTGACTTTGGCGGCTTCTGCACGGCTGATGCGGCCGCGGACCATGGTGGCGCCAGGCGCAATGACATTGACGCGAATGCCGTATTCCGAAAGTTCCAGCGCCATCGATTCGCTGGCCCGGATCAGGGCGGCCTTCATGCCGCCGTAAAGCAAATCGTCCGGGTAGGCGCGGATGCCCCGGGTTGAGGCGATATTGATGATGCTGCCCTGTATGCCGCGGTCAACCATATGGTTGGCGACCGACTTGGCACAGAGGATCGGCGCTTTCCAATTCAGGTTGTAGATCAGGTCCATTTGCCCGGTTGTGATCGTTCGGACCAGACTATGACGAGTCAGCCCGGCATTATTGACCAGCAGATCGATGCGCCCCAGATCGCCGGCGGCCTGGCCGGCAACTTGCTCCGGCACCGCCGGATCCTGCAGCTCCGCCTGATAAACCAGGCAGCGGCCGCCGGTCTGCTGAACCAACCGAGCGGTTTCCGCGGCTTCGGCCGCTTCGGACGCATAGGTGATGGCCAGATCGTAACCGGCTGCCGCCAGGACGGTGGCGATTCCCCGGCCAATCCCGCGGCTGGCGCCGGTGACCAACGCGCATTTTCGTTCAGCAGCCATATGAGTACCCCCTGCCGGCGGCAGCGCCATTGACATAACAGGCCGGTCGGGCTCGAAGAACCCGCCTGAGGCCAGTATGGGCTTTTTCACCGGCAGCGTCAAGGCCGGCCGGGTGGCCTGAGCAGCGGAATTCGCTTATAATGGACTTGAGATACATCAGAGGAGGCGGCGAGTCATGATCATCAGCGCCAGCAGACGAACGGACATTCCGGCTTTTTTCGGCGACTGGTTCCTTTGGCGGTTGAAGGAAGGCCATGTTCTGGTGCGCAATCCAATGAATTCCCGGCAGGTCAGCCGTGTCCGGCTCGACCGCGGATCTGTTGACGCTTTTGTATTCTGGACCAAGGACATCCGGCCTTTCCTGCCGGTGCTGGACCGGCTGGACAACCTGGGCTACCCGTATTTTGTCCAGCATACCTTGAACGATTATCCCGGCGCGATCGAAGCCGCCCTGCCGTCGCTGACGGAGCGGCTTGATAACCTGCGCCGTCTGGCGGGCCGGATCGGCGCCGGCGGCTTGATGTGGCGCTATGATCCGATCCTGTTCACCGCCGAAATCGGCCCGGCTGAGCATCTGGCGCGCTTCGCCGGTATTTGCCGGGTTCTGGAGGGCCGAGTCACCGCCTGCACCTTTTCCTTTATTCAGGAGTATGCCAAAACCGTGCGCAACACCCGCCACCTGACGATCCGCAAGCCGGACCAGGCAGCCCGGCTTGAGCTGGTCGGCGGACTGGCCGAAATCGCCCGGCAGCACGGGATCACGCTCCAATGCTGCTGCGGCGGGGAATACCGCGAATTCGGCGTCCAGCCGGCCGCCTGCATCAGCCGCGCGCATCTGGAGCCGCTGGTCGGCCGGCCGCTCGAAGTCCGCCGGGACACCGGCCAGCGGCCGGACTGCCATTGCGTTCAATCCGTCGATATCGGCGCTTACGACACTTGCCGGCATGACTGCCAGTATTGCTACGCCAACAGCAGCCCGGCCCGGATCAGCGCCAACTGGCAGGGCTTCGATCCGCAAGCGGCAATCCTGGGCCCGCCGTTACAGGACGGCGACATACTGACCGATCGAGTGAGATAATGGCTTTTACTCAAGTGGAGGAGACCGGATATGAATGGATTCCGAATTGCGATCATCCAAATGGCTGTCAGCGCCGACAAGCAGCAGAACCTGGCGGATGCAGCCGGCTATCTCGCGCATCTGGCGCAACCGGGCCCGGAACGGCCGGACCTGGTTCTGCTGCCCGAGATGTTCTGCTGCCCTTACCAGACGACGCTTTTCCCGGCCTACGCGGAGGCCGAGGGCGGCGAAACCTGGCAGCGGCTGGCTGAACTGGCGGCCAAACACCGGATCTATCTGGCAGCCGGTTCGATGCCGGAATCTGACGACGGCCGGATCTACAATACGGCCTATATCTTTGACCGGCAGGGCCGGCTGATCGGCAAGCACCGCAAAATGCACCTTTTCGATATCAACATCACCGGCGGCCAATATTTCAAGGAATCCGACACGCTTTCACCCGGCGACACCGCGACGGTTTTCCCGACCGAATTCGGCGTCATGGGGCTCTGCATCTGCTATGACCTGCGCTTCCCGGAGCTGGCGCGCCGGATGGCCGATCTGGGCGCCCAGGTCATCCTGGTGCCCGGCGCGTTCAACATGACGACCGGCCCCGCCCATTGGGAATTGTTGTTCCGGGCCCGGGCCCTCGACAACCAGGCCTTCCTGGCCGGCGCTGCCCCGGCGCGCGATTGGACGGCCGGTTATCATTCCTGGGGACATTCGATCCTGGTCGATCCCTGGGGCACCGTCCTGGGACAGCTGGATGAAAAGCCCGGTTGCCTGACCGGTGCGATCGACCTCGATCTGGCGGCCCGCATCCGCTCCGAATTGCCGCTGCTGGCTCACCGTCGACGGGACCTTTATGCAATCGATTGGAAAGATCAGCCTGACCGCGGCTAATGTGGCGCCTGCGGTTACTGCTGCAGCGCCATCCGGCGGTGCTCAGTCGGTGTTTTGCCGCGATGTTTCCGGAAAACCTGGGAGAAATACAGCGGATTCTCATAGCCGACGGAGCGTGCGATTTCACTGACACTCAGATCAGGTCGGACCAGCAGCGCTTCGGCGCGGCTGACGCGCAGCCGGATCAGGTAATTCTGCGGCGAACTGCCCAGCCTGGTTTGAAACAGCCGGCACAAGTATTTGGCGGACAGGTTGACCGCCGCTGCGATGTCGGCGACCGCGATATCCCGGCAGTAATTCGCTTGCATGTATGCAACCGCCTGGCGGACATAAAGGGTTTGCGGATCGGTGGGCGCCGGTTCGGCCAGACTCTTGCCATGCCAGGATAAAAGGCGTAACAACGCGCTGAGCATGGACCAGGCGCAGCCGCAGTCCGTCTGCTCTTCGGTCAGGGCGGCTTGCAGAACCGCAAAGCACTGGCTGACCATCGGCATGGCGAAGACGTGATTCTGAACGGCCAGGCAGGACTGTTCCAGCAGCATGCGAGCCTTGGCGCCATCGAACATGATCCAGCAATGCTCCCATGGATCGTTCAGATCGGCCTGGAAGGTGTGCACAGCCTGGGGTACAATCAGGAATCCCTGCCCTGGACCGGCCGGACAGCCGTTGAATAATCCCCGCCCTTGCCGGATGTAGTGCAGGATGAACGAATCGCGGATCCAGGGACCTTTGACAACGCCAGGGCAGCTCAGGCTGTGGCCGATCTCGCGCACATAGAGATCCTGGTCCGCAAAATCCGAATTATAAAGAATCTGCATTCGTCCAGAGGGATCAACTTGCCGGTACAAAAGCGCCACCTCCCGCACCAGTTTAGCACAAAAGCGTGATTTTTAAATGTGCCGATGTCTTTGCGCCATGGTCAGCGGCGGCCGGGAGGCCTATGATGTGACTATCAGCCGCCGGTTTTTCTGCGGCAACGAGGGGGTACAGGCATGTCCAGCATTATCTGCAACCAGGGCAATCCGATGATCGAGATCAATGGCGAATTGATCCCGCCGGCCGCATTCCGGTCGTTCAGGCCGACGCCGGCCAACATCTCGCTTTTTTACCGCGCCGGCGTCCGGCTCTACCAGATGATCGTGACCGGCATCACCAATGCGCTGCACGTGAAATACTCATACTTCGGCGAGGTCTGGACCGGTGACAACCGGTATGATTTTTCTGCTTTTGACCGGCAAATGGCCATGTTCCAGAAGTTTGCGCCGGATGGCTATTTTTGCGTGATGATCCCGCTGGATACTCGCCGCTGGTGGCTGGACCAGCATCCGGATGTGCCGGACAGTTTCTGGAACCTTGGCCAGGCGGCCGTTTCCGAAGCGTGGCAGCGGGATGCCGCCGCTTACCTGCGCGCCTTTATCGAATATGCCGAAACCAGGTATGGCGACCGGATCTTTGCCTATAGCTTCTCGGCAGGAACCGCCACCGAATGGTTTACAGACGACAAGACGGCAGCGCATCCGCTCAAGGAAGCGGCTTACCGGAAATTCCGCGGCGATGAATCGGCGCAGATCCCGACTGCGGCGGAACTTGTCGCCGGGCCGGAGACTTTCCGGGAACCGGCCGGGAACGCAGCAGTCTACCTGGATTACTGCAATCGGTTGATCGCCGGCCTGATCTGCCGCTTTGCGGCCGAAGCCCAGCACGTTTTGCGGCATCGCAAACTAGTCGGCCTGTTCTTTGGCTATATCTACATCACCTCCTGCGTCAACCAGAACTTGTGGAGCACCAATGCCTACGAGCAGGTCTGGCAATCGCCGGACATCGACATGCTATTCTCGCCGGCGGCCTACGGCAATAACCGCCTGCCGGACGGCGTCAGCTCCTATCAGGTAGCCGTGGACTCCATTGCGGCCAACGGCAAGCTCTATCTGCATGAAATCGACCACCGAACCCATCTGGCGGCTTATCCGCTGGAAACCGGCACGATCCTGGCCGACTGCTACCAGACAGCCGAAGAAACCATTGCGGTGCTGCGGCGCGAGCTCTGTCTGGCCATGGTCAAGAACAGCGCACTCTGGTGGTTCGATTTCTTCGGCGGCTATTTCGACTCGCCGGAGTATGAAGCGGAGATCAGCCGCCAGATGGCCATCTACACGGAGCTGGCCGGCGGCGAACGCCATCAGGTGGCCGAGATCGCCGTCTTCGTCGACCCGATGTCCTTCCTGGCCATCAAAGAGAACGTGCCCGTGCACCGGGATTATGTCAAGCACTGCATCGATGAGCTGCTGCGCTGCGGCGCCCCGTTCGAAACCTACAACCTTAGCGACCTGCCGCGAATTGACAAAACCCGGTACAAATTGTTTATTTTCCTGAACACCTTTCGGATCCCGGCCGGATTGCAAGCCTATATCCGGACCGAACTTGCCGGTCGCGGCAAATTCTTCCTGCATGGCGCCGGCGTCTGCGGCGAACAGCAGCTGGACTGGCGGCGGACGGCTGAACTGACCGGCATGGCGCTGGTGCCGTTCACCGCGCCGGAACCGGTCCGGATCAGCTTCCGGGGCCAGACCTACGGCTTCTCCTGCCCGGTTGAACCCCTGCAGGAAATCGTCGATCCGGCAGCGGAAATCTGGGGCGATTTCGCCGATGGCCGGCATGGACTGGGATTGAAGGGGAACACATTCTTCTCCGCGGCGGGCAATGTGCCGGCCGCTGTCTGGCGTGCCGCCGCCCGCCGGTGCGGCGTCCACATTTACAGCGAACAAGATGGCGGTTTGATCGTCTGCTCGCAGTTCATCGCCGCGTATCATACGCAGACGGAGTCGTGCGAGCTGACATTGCCCGCCGACTGCGAGCTGGATGAACTGTTCGAAGGCGGTCATTTCCGGACGGAGAACCGGGTACTGCGCTATCGGGCAGCCAAAGGCCACACCATGCTTTTCCGTTTTGTCCGCTCGGATGGAAATGTTAGCTGATGATAACTTAATTCTGTTAGAATTGTAAAGAAACATCTGGCTAAATTCTCCTTTTGGCCTCATAATGAAGGCAGAGGGGAACCGCCGATGGATACGCTGAATGACAAACTGAAGCTAAACGGCAATAATCCGTGTCCGACAGGCCCGGCCAGCCTGTCTGGCCTTGGCGAGGCCGAGGTTCTGGAGCGGCGGGCGAAATATGGTGAAAACCGCCTGCCCGGCGAGAAGCATATCTCGGCTTGGAAGATTATTTTAAGCCAGTTTAAAAGCCCGCTGGTCTACATTATCCTGGTTGCGGCAGTCGTTTCGCTGATACTGCGGGAATTCGGCGATTTTGCGATCATCATGGTCGTCGTCATCGTGGATGTGATCCTGGGCTTCATCCAGGAATATAAAGCCCGCCAGACCTACCTGGCGCTCAAGAATCTGCTCAAGCCGACCACCACTGTGATTCGGGACCATCAGCGCCAGGAGATCGAGGTTTGGGAACTGGTGCCAGGAGACCTGGTGCTGCTGGCTTCCGGCGAGAAGGCTTCCGGCGATGGCGTGCTGCTGGAAGCAACCAGGATAGCCTGCGACGAATCGATCCTGACCGGGGAAAGCGAGCCGGTCAGCAAGCAGACCGGCGGTGACGCGGCGATCTACATGGGCTGCACGGTCCTGACCGGCCGCGGGATCATGCAGGTTGGCCAGACCGGCCTGCGGACCGAACTGGGCCAGATCGCCGCCAGCCTCAGCAGCCAAACCGAGGAAGATACGCCCTTCCAGATCCGTTTGAAAGCCTTCAGCAAGATCCTGACCTATATCGTCTCCGGTTTCACCCTGGTAATCCTGTTGATCGGACTCCTTCTGGGCAATGATTTCCTGAACATGCTGCGCACCTCGATCATTCTGGCCATTGCGGCCGTGCCGGAGGGCCTGCTGATCGCCGTTACGGTGATCCTCGTCCTGGGCATGCGCAAAATACTGAAGCGCAACGGCTTGGTCAAGCGCCTGCTGGCGGTCGAGACGCTTGGCTCGGTGACCGTGATCTGCACGGACAAGACCGGCACGCTGACCGAAGGCCGGATGCAGGTCAACCGTTGTGAAATGACCGACCAGGAGCGCGCCTGGCAAACGATGGTGCTGTGCAACAATCTCGAGGGACCGGTCGATATTGCCCTCTGGGAATATGCCGACCGGTTGAAGCCCGGAACCGCTCAGACCTTTGGCGATAGTGCGGAGCGGGTGGGCGAGGAGCCGTTCACCAGCGAGAAAAAGTACATGATCACTGCCGTGCGGACGGCCGGCGAGCTGGATATTTGCTTTTACCTGAAGGGTGCGCCGGAAATTATCCTGGGGCTGTGCGACTTGCCGGCGGAGCAAGGCCGGCGGTTGCTGGACCAGGCCGACGCCTGGGCGAGCGAAGGCCTGCGCCTGATCGGATTGGCCTGGCGTGCCGGCGGCCGCCTGGAGCATGCAGGCGGCTATACGTGGCTGGGTCTGGCCGGCATGGCGGATCCGATTCGCGAGGGCGTTCTGGCTTCGGTCCAGGTCGCCCGGCGCGCCGGCATTGCGGTCAAGATGATCACCGGCGATTATCGCCGGACCGCCGAATCGATTGCCCGCAATCTGGACCTGCTGCCGCCTGGCAGCCAGATCCTGGAAGGCGAACAGATCGGCTCGATGTCCGATGCCGAACTGCAGCGGCAGGTTGACCGTACGGCGGTCTTCGCCCGCATCCGGCCCCAGGACAAGTACCGCATCGTCCGGGCGCTGCAGGCCAACGGCGCGATCACCGCCATGATCGGCGACGGCGTCAATGACGCCCCGGCCTTGAAATGCGCCAACATCGGCGTGGTGGTCGGCAGTGCGACCGATGTGGCCAAGGAGGCCGCCGACCTGATCTTGCTGGACAACAATTTCCGGACCATTGTCGCGGCCATTGAGGAAGGCCGGGTCATTTTCGCCAATATCCGCAAGGTGGTGGCTTATACCTTGTCCAATTCATTTGCCGAAGTGCTGACCATCTTCTGCGCCATGATCTTCCGCTGGCCGGTTCCGTTGGCTGTGGCCCAGATCCTCTGGATCCACCTGATCTGCGATGGACCTTCGGACATTGTCCTCGGCTTCGAGCCGAAAGAGAACGGGATCATGGATGAGAAGCCGCGCCCGCTGAAGGACCCGATCCTGACCCCGCTGGCCCTGACGCTGATCCTGATCATCAGCGTCGCCAGCGCCTGCTTTGTCTTGCTGACCTTCGGCCACTTCTATCTGGCGCATAACAATCCGGTCGAAGGCCGCAGCATTGCCTTCGTCAGTTTCGCGATCAATTCGATGATCTACATTTTCGCCTACCGCAGCATGCGGATACCGATCTGGCGGATGAACCCCCTGACCGTCAATAAACCGCTGATCTGGGCAGTCCTGGCCGGTCTGGGCACCGCGTTGCTGCCGTTCCTGGTCCCCGGGCTGCGTGAGGCACTGGGAATCGTGCCCTTGACACTGGAGGAAGCGGGATGGGTAGCGGGGTTTGCCCTGGGGTTGCTGATCATTGTCGAGATCGGCAAAGCAGTGGCCGCCCGGGTAGCTAGAACCCTGTAACATCCAGGAACATATTTACCGATTGCCAGATACCGGTTTTTTGTGTATGCTGAATCCATAACCTTTGAGCGAACTCTAATTATTCAGCCCCAATTGCAGACAAGGATGGATGATGATGACTTATTCAATCAAGCAGATCGCCGAGTTGACCAACTTAACCCCTTACACCCTGCGTTATTATGACAAAGAAGGCCTGTTGCCGTCGATCGGCCGGACCGACACCGGCATGCGGCGTTTCTCCGACAGCGACCTGGAGTGGCTGGGCATGATTTGCTGCCTGAAGAACACCGGTATGTCCATCCGTGAGATCAGGCGGTTCGTCGAATTGAGCCGGGAAGGGGATGAGACCCTGAAAACCCGCTTTGACATGCTGGTCGAGCACAAGAAGACGGTCGAAACCGAAATCGCCCGGATGGAAAAGCACCTGGAAAAGGTTACCCGGAAAATAGCCTTGTACAGCGCGAAATACGCCGAATACTGCGCGAAACAAACGCAGGGTAAATAGTGGATGTTACTCGGCCGAATTAATTTTAAAAAAAATACCGCACCCCCTTTACCTTGACGTAACGTCAGGGTTTATGCTTGTTTCTGTCAAGAGGAGGAGCCATGGAGTACACCGTGCAAAAGCTCGCCCGGCTGGCCGGTGTCAGCCCGCGCGCCCTGCGCCATTATGATGATATCGGATTGCTGAAGCCCCGGCGGACCAGCTCATCCGGCTATCGCATCTATGGCGCGGCTGAAGTGGATTTGCTGCAGCAAATTCTCTTTTATCGCGAGCTGGGCGTCGGCCTGGACGAGATCCGATCGATCGTGACGTCACCCGGTTTCGATCGGACAACCGCGCTGCGGCAGCATCATGCCCGGCTTCTTGACCGGAAAGAGCAAATCGAAAAGCTGATTGCCAACGTTGAAATGTCCCTTGCGTTGGCTGAAAGGGGTGTTCAAATGCGCGACCAGGCTAAATTTGAAGGTTTAAAAAAGAAACTCGTCGCCGACAACGAACAGCAATATGGCCCGGAGATTCGGGCCAGATACGGCGATGCGGCAGTTGACCGATCCAACCGGCGGTTGCAGGAGATGAGCGCGGACCAGTACGCCCGGCAGGAACAACTCGCCCGGGAGATTGACGAGACGCTCCGAACCGCATTCGAGGAAGGCGATCCCGGCGGCACAGCGGCGCAGCGGGCTTGCGAACTGCACAAACAGTGGCTGATGCATTACTGGGACCGCTATACGCCGGAGGCCCACCTGGCCTTGGGTCAGATGTATGTCGATGATGAACGCTTTACAGCCTATTATGACCGGATCGCACCCGGCTGCGCGATATTTCTCCGGGATGCCCTGCGGATCTTCACTGGCCGTTAAGGCTGGTATCTCCCACTATCCACAGCAGGCAGGGGTTGGGCCAGGCCGGTCCGGCGCAAAGCGTGATCCGGCCCCGAATTCGGAATAGCGAGCCATCGCATTGGACATAGGATTTATCAATCTCAACGGCATCCAGCTTACCTGCCGTCAGCTGGGCCAGGGCGTCATGGTTCTGGTCCAGCAAGTCGGAGCTCTGGAGCCGCTGCAAGTCCAGCTGGCCGCAGTTGCCGAAGATCTCGACAAACTGGCTGTTGACCCGGCAAACCCGCCCGGTCACCGCATCAATCAAAGCGACGCCCAACGGCAGCAACTCGAAGCTGGCTTTCCGTTCTTCAGGGATTGTGCTCTCAAATCGCAGATTGGTCATGTGCTGTCCCCCTGTTCATTCATACGGTCTGCTTCCCCCCCGCTCCGCAGGGGTTTCATTAATAGAACGTATGAGGGCAGGCATTTGTTACACCTGAGACAGACATTTTTCAAATTTTTTCATCAAGCGAAACCTCACTTGATCGATCGGGCTACCTTGAGCAGTTCTTCCTTGGTGATTGTGCTGGTCAGACTCCAGAAATACTCGCCGGAATCGCCATCCAGGAAGATCAGCGTCTGCTGGCCGTAGTGTGAATACAGATAACCTTCGGCTCCGTTGACCAGGACCTGCTCGCAAGTGCCCGTAATGTCCACGCCGCCGCTTACATTGCCGGTGACAAACCGCAACGCGATAATCTCCGCGCCGTTCTCATTGGCAAAGACCATCTGCACCACACCGCGCTGGTTCAGCTGGTTAACCAGCTTGAAGCCTTCCGGCAGGTAATCCGGTATCAAGGCGGTCAATCCGTCGTCCGTCAGGGTTTCTGCCGGAATATGATCCAGGGTCGTCTGCGGGTCCTGCGTAAAGCCGATATGCGAGAACCGGTCATAAACATCGATCACAAACCGGTAGACCGCTTTTCGGCTGGCTGCGACACCGATGATGGAAACCAGGATGGCCAGGATGATGGCGGCCATCAGCAAGCGCTTCTGGGTCCGGTTGACGGTCCGGCGTGCGACAGCCGCGTCGGCTGCTTCCTGGCGGAACCGCAGGGCTTCCAGCCGGGCAGCCTTGCGGAGCAGCCGCTGCATTCGTCGCTCGAACCGCGGCGTAAATTGCTGCCGGCCGGCTAACTCGATTTCACTCGGCAGATCGTTCAGGCTTTGCCGCAGATACTCGTCCACGGCTGCCCGCAACTGTGGATTGGCTTGCAGAACCATTCCCATCCCCCTCTTCCAAATAACGGGCCAGAATCCGGCGCGCCCGATAACAGCGCACCCGGGCGTTCTCCGGCGAGATGCCCAGCAGATCGGCGATCTGGCGATAATCCAGCTCGTGGGATATCTGCAGGGACAGAACATCCGCGAAAGCTGGTTTCATCTTGGTCAAGGCATACAGAATATCCTGATATCCTTCTTTCTCGACCAACGCTTGTTCCGGATCGGCCTGCGGATCAACGAGGAACTCGTCATAGTCGCCCAAATCCGACTCAGCGAGGAATTTTTGCTTGCGTCGCAGGTCGATCGCAATGTTCCTCACTATAACAACGAGCAGGGAGCGGGTTTTGTTACAATTTTCCGGAGAAATATTTTCTAAATGGTCGATTATCCGTAAAAAGGCATCATGAACAGCATCCTCAGCCAGCGCCCGGTCGTGCAGGATACTCTGGGCGACCCACAGCATCGTATGGCGATGTTCCCGGTATATCTGCTCGAATTTTCCCCTGGATGGTTCATCAATGATCAGCGACAAGTAAAATGACAACATAGCGGACTCCGTTCACCAATCGTCGGCCAGGCGGCAAACCTCGGTCATGTCAGATTAAGATGATTATATTCATTTGGCAAGGAGAAATCAAGAAAGATCCTGCCGCAACTGGCCGCCTGCCGGCAACAGGTAATTGACAGTCTCCCGGAATCAGCCTAAACTGGAATTGGGCCAGAAAAAATCTCAACGTTTCCATCGCGCCCGGCAGCGTGACGCACCCCAAAAGCCGATGAAAAATAATTCAAGCGGCGAAGGCAGGTGAGATGCCATGAATCGAGACTATGTCTACCTCGCTTCAACCCAGTCGCTTTGCCCTGTTTGCCTGCAGCCGGTCAACGGCAAGATCATCTGGAACAGTCAGGGCGTATTCGTTTTGCGGCGTTGCCCCGAACATGGCGCATTCCGGGAGCTGCTGGAAGAAGACGCCGCCTATCATCTGCGGAAAAGCCAATTTGACAAACCCGGCACTGTGAGCAGCCACCAGACGGACATCCGGCGGGGCTGCCCTTTTGATTGCGGCCTGTGCCCGGATCATGACCAGCATACCTGCATCGGGCTGATCGAGGTAACCCGGCGGTGCAACCTGCGCTGCGGCACCTGCTTCGCCAATGGGGGCGAAGGCCGCGATCTGCCGCTGGACAAGATTGCGGCCATGATGGACTTCTTCCTGGCTGCCGAGGGCGGCCGGGCCGAGATCCTCCAGATCAGCGGCGGCGAGCCGACCCTGCATCCGGACATTCTGGCGATCATCCGCCAGGCGCGGTCGAGGAATTTCGGCTATATCATGTTGAATACCAACGGCTTGCGGCTGGCCGAGGATCCGGCTTTCACCGAGGCCTTGGCCGAATTCCGCGGCGGATTTGAGGTTTACTTGCAGTTTGACGGTTTGTCCGACGCTATCTACCGGCAGCTGCGCGGCCAGCCGCTGCTGGCGGTCAAGCAGGAAGCGATCCGGCAGCTCAACCGGTTCCATATCCCGACAACGCTGGTTTATACAGTCGCTGCCGGCATCAACGACCAGGCAATCGGCGAGACCCTCGCCTACGGGATGGCCGAACCTTGCGTGCGCGGTGTCAATTTCCAGCCATTGGCCTATTTTGGCCGGCTGCCTGGCCAGATCGCCGTCGGGCTGGAGCGGCAGACCGCCAGTCCGGCCGGAAGCGCGACCGCCGCACAGCCGCCGCGGATCACGCTTTCCGGCGTCCTCAACCGGATCGAAGATCAGACCAGCCAGATGATCCGCCAGGACGATTTTATCCCGTTGCCCTGCAATGTCGAGCGGGTGGCGATCACCTACCTGATCAAACACAACGGCGCCTTCATTCCGATCACGCGCGGCAAGGACATGCGGGCTTACAAGGATGTCTTCAACAACACCTTCCTGTTCACGATCGAGGATACCCTGGGCAATCTGCAGGATAAGGACAGCAATTTCGGTCTGGGCAGCTGCTGTGACCTGGTGCGGGATCTGCGGAAATTCATCCCCAAGGGTTTCCTGTTCCAGTCCAAGGCCGATAAGATCCGCTTTGTCGATGAGAACACCTTCCGGATCAGTGTCAGTTCTTTTGTCGACACTTATAATTTTGACCGCAAATCCATGCAGAAGGAATGTGTCCATATCATCACGCCAGGCCTGAAGCGGATCCCGTTTTCCGCTTACAACATGTTGCACCGGGGGGATGATGATGCCTATTACCTTTGAATGGGTGATCCAGAACCTGGTTTTCCTCTGCGTATTGGCCGTCCTGCTGGCCGTGACAGCCGACTTCCTGTTCTTCGAGCGGCGGAGCGGCGTCAAGCAGGGAAAACGCTCGATCGTGCGGACCAGCACGATGGTCC
>JAEXPB010000533.1 GCA_023438965.1 Bacillota bacterium
GTAACCGGGGCTGTTGATGCAGGGTGTTGCCGCCGACCAGGTCAGGCCGTTATCATAGGAGCGCCGCAGATACAGCCGGCAGTCCTGCATGCTATGCTTGACACCATAAAACAGGCCAACCGCGCCATCTTGCATCGCCAGGAACGAAACGCTCATCACATTCAGAGCCTGGTGGTCCTCCGGCCGGAAGAGGATCCGGTCTTCGGACCAGGACCGGCCGCCATCATCCGAGACGCGGCTGGCGATGCAGCTGTAAGCCTCGTCGTTGCCGGACGTTCCGATGAATTTGCTGTAGGCGAAAAGGATCCGGCTGTCGGCAAGCGTGTGAAACGCGCCTTCGCTGTTGCGGGGATTGCCTGGCCCGGCCTTGATGACCAGGGCCAGATGACCGTTCGGATTCATGCTGATTTGTCCTTTCTGTGCGGATGGGGCCATCTCCGGGCTGTTGCCTGACCCGGAGGTGACCCCATTTCGCTGCGCGGGGTGGAAAGTTCAGTTCTTATTTCCCGGCCATGACATCCTTGTAGAGCGGTGCCTTGTCCAATTCGGCACAGATCTTGTCGTAA
The DNA here is from genome assembly GCA_023438965.1 of Bacillota bacterium. Classification (GTDB taxonomy): domain Bacteria; phylum Bacillota; class Clostridia; order Saccharofermentanales; family UBA5734; genus UBA8949. The sequence continues at coordinate 567 of JAEXPB010000533.1, forward strand.
CCGGCTTTGTTGAGCTTGGCCAGATAGTTGGCCCATTCGCCATCCAGGTTGGTCTCACCGGAGATGACGCCGACCGTGAATTCATTCACGATGGTGTTGACGCTGCTGGCATAATCGGCAGTCACTTTGACCAGGTTGGTCGTGTTCTTCAGATCGTATTTGTATGGGCTGATCAAGTATTTGATCCATTTGCCGCTGCCGACCGTGTAATCGAAGGTCGAGCGGAACAGGGCGTCATTCATCCAGCTCAGGGTCTTTTCGTCCTGGATGACCAGTGAATAAGCCTGGATGCCTTTGGCGTTCTGCTCGGTAAAGGCTGCGTTGCGCACCGGCATGTTGCTGGAATCCAGCGTGTAGTCGACGTTCTTTTCACCGAAGATCAGGTCCATCTTCTTGTCGCCGAAGTTGGCATACTGCACGAATTGCAGGATCTTGGCCAGCTTCTTCTCGTCAGTCACTTTCTTGTTGACAAAGAAGTAGAAATCAGTATTCCAGACCGGCAGCGCGGCCCACTGGCGGCTGCCCATCTGGCCGTCCGGACCGACCATGCCAGGTGTGATCAGGATCGAAGATCCGGCGACGTTATTCAAGATATTGAGCGGTGGACGGTTGGAAGCCCAGCTACCCAGCCAGTTGGCGCTGACATTGAAGTGACCGCCGTAGGATTTCTGTGCTTTCTCCCAGAACTGCTGTGAATTCAGGGTGAAGATCTCCTTATCGACCAGGCCGGCTTTATAAAGCGAAGCAGCATAGGCCAGAATTTTCTTATACCGATCGGTCGAGTAATAGTAGACGGCCTTGCCGTTGTCGTTGACCGAGAAACTGTCGCACAGACCATAGGCGCCCAACAGAGTCCAGGTCACCAAACCGCCATTGCCGGCGCCGATTGTGCCGACGGTGTCTTTCTTGCCGTTGCCATCCGGGTCATTCTGGGTAAAGGCTTCCAGGATCGCCTTGTGTTGATCGAGCGTATAGCCGGTGTCGCACATGAAGACGCCCTTGGTCACTTCCTTGACAGCGCCCGGATAGGCGATCTTCAGCTTGTCCAGCCAGTCTTTGCGGTAAAAGTCCGCATAGAAGTACTGGCGGCCGGCTGAATAAGCCTGGTAGGTCGGCAAGCCATAATATTCGTTGGCATTTTCCTTCGAGGTTACCAGGGATTCGAGAATCGGATTCTTGCTGAACAATTCCGTCATGCCCGGAACATATTGGCTGACCAGGGTCTTGGTAATGTTGCGGGTCAGGTCATTGGTATAGTGCATGAAGTCGATGCTCTTGCCGAACCAGCCGCAATCGGGCATTTCGCCGGAAGAAAGCATCAGGTTCACCTTGTCGTTCTCGCTTTGGGAGATGTTCTTGGCCTTGATGTCCACATTCAAAGCGTCTTCGATCAATTTCTCGCAGTAGTTGCCATCAACAGCATTGGCGCACCAGTAAGACCAATAGGAGAATTGGACCTTTTCCTCCTTGGTGGTCGGCGTCGTAGCCTTGGTGGTCGACGCGCCGGTGATGCCCGAAGTGGTGCCGGAAGTCGCCGTGCTCTGGCCGCAGCCAGCGAACAGCAACGTGCCGGCCAGCAGCAGGATCATCAGGACGAGGCTGAGGGAGCGGGTGAGCGTCGTTCTTTTCATTTTTTCTCTCCTTTACATATTTCTAATAGCATAAGCTATTGGACCGCGCAAGTGCTATCCCTTAACCGCCCCGATCATGATGCCGTGCACGAAATATTTCTGCAGAAAGGGATAGACGCAAATGATCGGGGTAATGACGATGACGGTGATCGCCGCCTGGACTGTCCGGGTTGAAAATTCCATGCCGCCTTCCTGCAGGGCCATGAACATCTGCATGTCCGAGCTGAGCAGCGCCGTATTGTCCATCAGGCGACGCAGGTAAAGCTGAATGACAATTTTACTGTTGCTGGAGATATAGATCAGGCTGTCGAACCAGGCGTTCCAGTGGCCAACCATGGTCCACAGCACCAGGGTGGCCACGACCGGTTTGGACAGGGGCAGGATGATCCGGAAAAGCATCTGCAGGACATTGGCACCGTCGATGTAAGCGGATTCCTCCATGGAAATGTCCATCGCCATCAGGAAATTCCGGAATATCAACATCGAGAAGGCGCTGAACGCACCGGGAATGATATAGACCAGCAAGTTGTCGATCAAGCCGAGATTGCGGATCAGCATATAGGTGGGGATCAGGCCGCCGCTGAAGAACATCGGGAACACGAAGAACAGGACAATGGCCGGCCGGTAGGGCAGATCCCGCTTGGAGACCGGATAGGCCACCAGCGTCAGCATGATGATCGTAAGCGCCGTTCCGCAGACTGTCCGGAGAACCGTGATCAGGAAGGCTTGGTAGACATCCTTGTCTTGCAGGCAATAGCGATAGGAATCCAGCGAGAAGGTCTGCGGCCAGGCATTGAAAGTCAAAGCGGATGATTCATAGCCTTTGGAGAAGGACGTGACGACCATGTCCCATATCGGGTACAGTATGGTCAGGCAGAACAGGACCATGAACGTCGCCAGACCGATCTCGAAAATCCGGTCGGGCAGCGATTGTTTATAGGGTCGGTGGTTTCTTCTGTTTCGCATGGCTTACCTCGATACCTTATAGCAGCGTGTAATCGCTGGTCTTCTTGGCAAAATAATTCGTCAGCATGATCAGGGTGAATCCGACCAGGTTCTGGAACAGCCCGATCGCTGTCGAATAGCTGTATTTGGCTTCCACCAGGCCCTGCCGGTAGACAAAGGTGCTGATCACATCAGCCACTTCGTAGGTTGATGAATTATAAAGGTTGAAAATCTGGTCAAAGCCAACATTGAGCAGGTTGCCGACGCTCAGGATGAGCAGGATCGTCACAGTTGGCGCGATGCCCGGCAAGGTGATGTACAAGGCCTTTTGCAGCCGGCTGGCGCCTTCCAGGTCGGCTGATTCATATTGGGATACCTCGATGCCGGCAATGGCGGCCAGGTAGATGATCGATCCCCAGCCTATTCCCTTCCAGATTCCGGAAAGCAGGTAAAGCGGTCGGAAAAAGCTGCGCATGATGATAAAATTGATCGGCGAATCGATCAGGCCAAGGCTGACC
>JAEXPB010000556.1 GCA_023438965.1 Bacillota bacterium
GGGCTACACCAAGGCCAAGCTGATCGCCTACCTGCCGATGATTTTCCTGGCGCTGCCGGCCATTCTCCTGGGCTCTTTGAAGACTCAGCTGGCCCCCTGGCTGGCTGCGCTCAGCGGCTGGATTTCCAGCCACCCGATGCTCAGCATTCCGGCGCCAATCCTGACCGCTGCCGTATTTGTGGTCGCCTCGGCGGCTGTTGCCTTTACCTTTTATCGACAGCGGGACTTCTGAGCGTATGGTATGATAGGAAGAACAGCACAACCGGGAGTGATTCTGTCATGCCAAACCGCCGTCCGCCGTATTTCGTCCAAGGTCTGATCCTGGCCGTCATCGTTCTGCTGCTGGGCTGTCTGCCCGCTTGCGGCCTGCGCCCGACTGCTGCCGGCAGCGATTTGCCGACCGCATCGACCGCCGGGCCGAACAGTCCTGGTTCTGCGTCTGCCGGTCCCTCCGCTGGAGCCCCTGCGACGACCACCCTTGCGCCGATAACAACCAGCGGTTCGACCGCAGCGGTTACGCCGGTGATCAGCGTGAAAGACGGCGCCGGCACCGTCATCCAGAATTTGAATTCATTCCGCTGGTCCCGGGATTTGAATGAATTATTCGGCGCGGCGGCAGACGTGGCGCTAAACCGGGCTGCTCCGCTGCTCCTTGCCGCCTGCCAGACCGCTTATATTCAAGCGGCGGATTTGACTGCCGCTGATCAGCCGCTCGATGCGTCTTTTACCTGGATGATGACCTATCTCCTGATCAATAACCGCAATTGCATCAATCCTGCTGTTTCGACTGCCGCCGACAACCGGCTGGCTGTCAGCGCAGCCGCTGCGCGCAGCTATTTTACCGCGTCGATCAAGAGCTTTACCGGCGATGTTCCGGCTGTGCCAGCCGATTTTGCGTCGGCAATCCAGCTGGAGGCAACCGCGCGCTCTTATTTGATCACCCCGGAAAGCGAAATCCCCCTTAACCTGATCATCAAGGCGGCCCGTGTCGACCGGCAGGCCAATATCGCGGTCATCAGCCTGGCGCTGTCCGACAGCAATGGCACTACCCTTGGTTCCAGCTTGATCACGCTTCAGCCGGCCGCCGATTCGGCGTTTGGCTGCCGCCTCGTCAGCGTCGTCCAGGACAATCTCCAGCTCAGCCAGGTCGACTATGCCACTTACATCAATACCGGTTATGGCTATGCGATCGTCTATCCGAAATTGTTTCGTACCGTGGCCGAAAATGACGATGATTCCGGTGCGGTCTTCCTGTCTGATGGCATCGCGCAGCTTTCGGTCTGGGCGCAGGTCATCGGCAGTGACCGGGACCTGGCGGACATTGCGGATTCCCTTCGGTCGGACAATCCCGGCTATGCGTCATTTTCCTGTGCCGACGGCTGTTACAGCCTGGCCAGTGATGGCGACCAAGGGGTCAGTCTCTATCTGTATGGTCGCGTTTTCAACGACTTGCTCATCCAGTTTGCTTTTCAGTATCCCACGCAAGAAACGAAAGCCGGAACGGACATTATCCGAAAAATGACCGACAGCTTGAAAAGGCGTTAAGCTTCCATTGGCAACGATGCGAAATTTAGTGTCATATTTTATGAATTTATCCGATACGTTATTGCCATATTTATCTCTCTTTATTTGTGCATTATAACCAATCCGATTTCAATATAGAAATTTATTCCGGACCATCTGGCATGAACTCCTGTCTATTTGTCCATAACAGGCCGAGTCGGATGATAGATATTTTTATAATTGTAACACAATAGTTGACATTTATTTGCTAGAGTTGTATGATCAGCTCAAGCTTAAACACACATAGCCTTTATAAAGATCTTGTGTGAACTGGTTGCCCAATGGAATATGAACCGCTGCCGGCGGCTTGTCAAGACATGCCAATATCAGGCTTGTCCAGCTTTGCTGCGCATTTTGGGAGGTTATGGCATTGAAGAAGATGCATTCAATTCTGTCCATCTGGCTCGTGATCGCCTTGATCCTGGGCTTGTCGGCCGTCCCGGTTTCGGCCGATGCGACTGTCACCTACAACGCGTCGACCAATATTATTTACGCCAATGGCGTATCCATCCAGATCAAAGCCGACACCGACGGCAACACTTATGTGTATAATGCCGCCGGCACGACGAAGCTGATTGATGCTCCGGCGAACACTGCAGCGGCCGTTTATGGCGGCAGCGAGAGCGGCACGGTTGCTTCAACGGAGATCGTGATGACCAGCGGTACGGTGAAAGCCATCTACGGCGGCTGCCGCGACGGCAGCGTCACCGGCCTGAGCCATGTCCGACTGACCGGCGGCAGCTGTTCCGGTTCGGTCATCTGCGGCGGCATGAACGCGACTACCGGCAGCACGCTGCTGGAAGCGACAAACTTTACGGCCAAAAACATGACCGGTGGCGGTTATAAGGGCGGCATCGGCGGTAATGTCGACGTGCTGTTGACCAACTGCACGATCAGCACGACTTTCTATGGCGGCAACTCCGGCACCAGCGGCCTGGGCGCCATCACCGGCAATGTCCACGTCGCCGTCAGCGGCGGCAGCATCCTCAATTTCTTTGGCGGCAGCAATACGAGCGGTGTGGTCAATGGCGCGATCATCATCGATTTCACGAATAATCCAGCGATCACCAGCCCGACCAATTTCGTTCCCTCCGGCAAAACCGGCGCCGCGCTTGGCACGACCGTGAACATTACCGGCGCCTTCGACAGCCTGGCCAACATGATCAAGAGCGGCAACCTGATGGTTTATCAGGATGGCGTGCTGATCTACGGTTCAGCGGTGCAGCTGGCCGGTGACAAGGTCTACGCCGGCGGCGTACCCGTCCTGGTCAAGCTCGATGCCGACGGCAAGACCTATATCTGGAACAGCACCGGCACCAGCAAGCTGCTGCCCGATGCCATCGACGGCAAGACCCTGTATGGCGGCAACGCGTCGACAGCCGCCGCCAACGCCAGCATCAGCATGGTCAGCGGTTCCCTAGCCGCCATTTACGGTGGCGGCGAGACCGGTGATATCACCGGTCAGGTCCTGGTCAGCATCAGCGGCGGCACCGTCGGGGCGGTCAACAGCGGCTGTGCAACCGGCGCGATGACCGGAACCGCCATCATCCTGGTCGACGGTCCGGCGGCCATAACCGCCCTGGCACCGGCTGACGGAACCGTCGTCAATCTCCCGGCCGGTTTTGATCTGGCCAAGGTAGCCAATCAAGCCAACATCCGGCTCTATGTCGGTGGCTTGATGATCCCGACTGGCACGGTTCCTGACCATGTCACCCGCAACGGCGAGAATTACTTCGCCAATGGCATCCCGGTTGTCGTCAAAATGGACGCCGACAAGAACACCTATATCTATGACGCGGCCGGAACCGCCAAATTGCTGGCTGATCCGGTGGACGGCGCGGCGCCGGTCATCTACGGCGGCAGCGAAACCGGCGCCGTGGCCAGCACCAGCGTGACGATCGAAAGCGGCTGCGTGTTTGATGTCTACGGCGGCGGCCTGTATGGCTGCGTGACCGGCACGTCCCGCGTGGTTGTCAACGGCGGCATTATATCCGGCTCGGTCTACGGCGGCTCGCGCGACGGCGATGTCGGATCGACGGACGTGGCAGTCAACTGCAACATCGCCAAATCTGTCAATGGCGGCGGCTATTACGGTGTTGTCGTCGGCGACACCAGGGTTGTTCTGAACAACTGCATCACCCAGGGTGTTTACGGCGGCAGCCGTGGCGCTCTCCGGACCGGCTACCCTGATCCGGACATCCTGGGCAACACCAGCATCACGATGACCAACGGCCAGGCCACCAAAATCTACGGCGGCTGCACCGCCGGTCAAGTCCGCGGCCAGGCCGCGATCACGATCATCGGCAACACCTGGGTCACCACGCAGGTCCTGCCCCTGGGCAACGCCGGCGTCGTTGGCGGCTGCGCCGTCACCGTGCCCGCCAATTTCCAATATGACAGCACGATCCTGACCGGCGCCGGCATATCGGTCAGCCATACCGGCGCGCCAGCCGTGTATGACGTCGCGGAGCCGGTCCTGGCCTCTCGTCGGGCCGAGGTGATCAGCGCCGCCGGCGACTCCGGCAAACTGGTCTTCCGGTTCCTGAGCTTTCCCGGTCCGGATACCGGCGAGTATGTCGCCCGCACCGGCGATTCCTACTTCATCACCTTCCCGAATGGCGAAACCATGCTCGTGGACGCCGCCATCGATGAGAGCGGTCCGTCCCTGATCGCCCTGCTTCAGGAAATGGGCGTCACCCGGATTGACCACCTTGTGGCCTCGCATTTCCATGAGGATCATATCGGCTCCATGTACCAGATCATCGACAATTTCACGATCGGCACGCTCTACCTGCCGGACTTCCGTCTGGCCGACGACTCGGTGGCCTGCTACCATGAACTGATGCTCCGGGTGAACGCGGCCGACCGGGCCTTCGCGGTTGTCAACCTGAGCCGCGGCGACACGCTGGATATCGGCGGCGTCCATATCGACATCCTCAATCCGCCGACCGATGACGCTGCGTATAAAGCCGTCCTGGAAAGCAGCGCGATCACGACCGAGATCCACAACAACGCTTCCTTGGTGATGAAATTCTCCTACGGCGGCAAGTCCGCCCTGTTGACCGGCGATATCTATGCCGCTGCCGAGGCGGAGCTCCTGGCTGCCTATGCAGCCGATCCCACGCTGCTGAATGTCGACCTGGTCAAGACGCCGCATCACGGCACGACTTCCTCCAGCAGCATCAATTTCATCAAAGCCCTCTCGCCCGACATTGCCGTGCTGACCCACTTCGTCGATACGGTTTCCGTCAACGAGCGCTATCGCGCCTTCGGCGCCGCCACCTATGTCACCGGCGAGGACGGCATCGTCAAGGTCAGCCTCGACGCCGCCGGCAACATGATCCCGCTGACCGAATTCTATGTCGAAAGCGAAAGCAGCCAGCCGGATCCCGGCAATCTGCCGCAAACCGGCGAGGACTGGCATCTGGCCCTGCTGGGCGTCCTTCTGCTGGCCATGGCTGGCAGCCTGCTCTGGCTCCGGATCAAGCGTTTGAACTGAACGGTTGACGGCAGCGCCGGCACCCGCCGCCCGGGGGGCTGGACGTTGAAGAACGCCCCAGCTGTAAATCACATCCATCTGAGGGACTCCGAATCATTTCGGGGTCCTTTCGCTTGGGTTGACAGCGCGGTTGACGGCAGCTATAATTCAATTTGTGATATATCACGTGATATATCTATTAATCGGAATGGATGGTCGTTTATGCTATCAACCGATGTCTATGCCGCTATTCTGAAGATGCTGCTGGAGGGAACCCTGACGCCTGGCGCCCAGATCAACCGGCGCCAAATCGCCCAACTGCTCCAGGTCAGTGTCGCGCCGGTCCTGGAAGCGATGCTCCGGCTGGAGCATGAAGGATTTCTCGAGACAACGCCTCGGAAAGGCACCCAGGTCCGCGTTTTCACCGAGGCGGACATCAAGGGGCATCTGCTGATCAAGGAGGCTCTGGAATGCGTGGCTGCCCGGCTGTATTGCGGTGCAATCCTGCGTCAGAACCATTCCCGCCTGCTTCCCCTGGCCAGTCAGCTCGATGCCCGGATGGACGCCGCCAGCAGTATGGTATTCTGGCAGGCCGATGTGGACTTGCACAGGCAACTGGTCATGCTGGCCGGCAATCGGCTGCTCACCCGCGAGTATGAACGAATTGCGCTGCCCAATGTCTATCATCATGTCAACAAGCAAATAAACACTGTCTCGGTGCTCAGTCATGTCCTGTTGCTCAATCAGTTGAGTACCGATGATCCGGAGCAGGCCGTCCAGGCTTTACAAACGCATTTACGCAGCGGCAAAGGTTACTATGCCAATTATGCCGGCTAGCACCTTGTTGAAATAACTATCGGAGGCAGGAGAAATGAATTTTCAAGGCATCATCCCGGCACTCGTCACACCGATGAACGACCACGGTCAAGTCAATTTCCAGTCCTTGCGTCAACTAACCAATCATTTGATTGAACAGGGCGCCGATGGCTTCTATGTCTGCGGCAGCACTGCCGAATGTTTCATGCTGGAAGACAAGGAACGCCAGGCTATTGTCGAGGCGGTAACCGAGGAAGTCAACGGCCGGGTACCGGTCGTCGCCCATATCGGGGCTGTTTGGGCCGATAAAGCGGCCGAGTTGGCCAGGCATGCCCAATCCTGCGGCGTGACCGCGGTTTCGTCCGTACCGCCGTTCTATTTTAAATTCGGCCTGCCGGACATCACCCGCTATTACCAAATCATTTCCGAGGCGATTGATATTCCGGTAATCATATACAACATACCCGATTTCACCGGTGTAGCGCTCAACGCGGCGAATATCCGGCCGATTTTGGATTCCTGCCGCATCCTGGGCATAAAATACACCGATTATAATCTGTTTGAGCTGGAGCGGATCAAGCGCCATTACCCGCAGCTCAACCTCTACAACGGGCATGATGAATGCATGGTCAATGCTTTGCCGCTCGGTATCACCGGTTCGATCGGCAGCACCTTCAATATCCTGACCCCCCGTTTCAAGCAATTGGCCGCCGCTTTCCAGTCTGGCCGCATCGAGCAGGCGATGGCCATTCAGCGCGAAGTCAACAGCATCATTGACTTGCTGCTGTCTGTACCCTTCTTCCCGGCCTTAAAATACCTGACAACCAGATTAGGCATCGATTGCGGCGTCTGCCGCCGGCCTTTCCCGGAATTGAACGGGGAGCAAAAGCGGCTGCTCGATACTGTCCTGCCGCGTTTGGCCGGTCAATGAGTTAAATCTGGTCGATCTGAATCCACGAATCGATCAAGGGGAGGCAGCCGATGCGTATCTGCAGCAGTCAGGTTCTGGAAC
>JAEXPB010000561.1 GCA_023438965.1 Bacillota bacterium
GCGGGAAACTGATTGCCATCCTGAAACAGAAGCAGTCCAGCGATCCGTTCGGTAAACTCTATTCATCTGACGATCCCGGTCAGTTCGATCTGCTGACCGACCGGGAGTGGATAGCCAAAGACGGCTGGCTCTACCGGCAGTACGGGGCCACCTTGACCATGCTGGGCGCCGGCCGGCAGGTCATAATCGAGGGGGCTGCGCTATACAGCCCGTTCATGATCGACGACCAGGTGCTCTGGCTGTCCTACGCGCCGCGGTCGGCTTCGTACCGGTCATTCCTGAGGATTGATCTGGCGAACCAAACCTGCGCGATGGCCGCATTGAATGGCGACATCACGCTGACCGGTTACCAGAAACTGATGGCTGACCTGACCGCTGGCCGCATGACCTTTGACCAAGCCGCTGCTACCGGTATCCAGATCAAGATCGAAAACTGAACCAGCGATTCTGACCATCGGAAACCACTGTTACCGTACCGTTTACATCGGTTCGCTACACCCGGATGCCGGCCGGTTCCTGCTTTTACAGCGCGGAATCGACCGGCAATCCGGCGTTTTCTGCCGGTACACTCTCACTCTATTCAATCGGCCAGTCCGACAGATCCCCCTGTGACAAAAATTTTGTCCAAGGTGTTGACAAGTGTCAAATAGCATGCTATGTTAATTACATAAGCAATGAACCACTACACCGAATAACAAACAAAGCTTGATACATTTAATCAGATCCTGCTCAGAACCCATGCGAAAGGAGGCCGGAACCATGCAACTGGATTTTACTGCCGAAAGATCCATTTACCTGCAGATTGCCGAGCAAATTGAAGACAGCATTCTGCAAAATGCCCTCGATGAAGAAGCCCAGGTGCCCTCAACCAACCAGCTGGCCATGATGTACCGCATCAATCCGGCAACCGCCGGCAAGGGCATCAACCTGCTGGTGGATGAAGGAATCCTCTACAAGCGGCGAGGCATCGGCATGTTCGTGTCCGAGGGCGCCCGCCGGCAAATTCAGGAAAAGCGCAAGCAGAACTTTGAAGAAACCTATATAAAGCCCCTGCTGGCAGAAGCTAGTCGATTGGGGCTCAGCCCGGATGATGTCTGCCGGATGATCAACGAAAGGAGTCGGAAAACATGAACACCGTATTGGAAACGTCCAATTTATCCAAGAATTATGGATCGGTCCAGGCGCTCAATCAGGTCAACCTGCAGCTGGAGGCCGGCAAAATATACGGCCTGCTCGGTCGCAACGGCGCCGGCAAGACCACGCTGCTTAATCTGCTCACCTCGCGGATCTACAGTCCGGTCGGCAGTTTTTCACTTTTTGGCGAGCCAGGCGTCGACAACGCAGCCGCGCTGGCGCGGATCTGCTACATGCCGGAGAAGAACCTGTTCCCGGTCAACATGCGGGTTAATGAGATCCTCCGGGTTGCGGAACAATTTTATCCCAATTACGACCGGGCTTGTGCCGATGCGCTCTGCCGCCAGTTCCATCTCGACCCGCGCAAGAAATACAAGGCGCTCTCCCGCGGTTATGAATCCATCCTGCGTATCGTCATCGGTCTGGCTTCCCGGGCGGAGATCACGATCTTCGACGAACCGGTGCTCGGTCTCGACGCAGCTGTCCGCGACCAGTTCTACCAAACCCTGATCCGGGATTACAGCGACAGCCCGAGGACCTTCATCCTGTCCACCCACCTGATTGACGAGTCGGCCGATATTTTCGAGGATGTCATTATTCTGAAGGACGGCCAGGTCATTGCCTGCGAACCGTCGGAGCAGCTGCGCCTGAGCGCGCTCCACCTGAGCGGCCGGGCGGAGGCTGCCGAGGCGTTCATCCGCGAACAGCAGGTCAAAGTGCTTAATCGCGAAGCGATCGGCCAGCTGGCCAGCTATGCGATCCACGGACCGTTGACCCGGGAACAACGTGATCTGGCAATTGGCGCCGGCTTGGACCTGGCGCCGGTCTCGCTGCAGAAACTATTCATTTATATGACCGAATCCGACGAAAGGGAGGGTTGAACCATGCTGCACAACAATCGCCTCAACCGCTGCATCCAGTACCACCTGCGCGGTCTGTCCCGCGCCTCGCTCATTTATCTGCTTGTCTTTCTGGCCGTGGATATTATCTTGCCGGCAATCCTGTATATCCTGGTCCGCCAGCGCGTGATCAACGGCACGATCGACATGACATTCAGCCGCGGCCAGTTTGGCAGCACGACCTTCTGGCTCAGTTCGATGATCTTCCTGTTTGTTGGCTGCTGCGCCTCGTTCCGTGAGGACTTCAACCATTTGCTGGCGATGAACAACACCCGCCGCAACCAGTTCCTGGCGATCATCGCCATGATCCTGGGCGCCGGCGCCGTCTATACTGTATTGGGCCTGGTTTTCCGGATTCTGGAAACCGGCTTGGAAGCTTTGGTCAATGGACGCGACCTTGGCCTGGACCTGCTGGATTATTTCCGAAATTATGCAGCCGGACGGCTGACGTTGACCAGCTCGGAAGCGCTTCTGCATCTGGCCGGATACCTGGCCGTCGCCGCCTTTGGCACACTGGCCGGCATCCTGTTCTACCGCTACGGCAAGTATGTCATGGTGCCCTTCTGGATTTGCTTCGGCTGCTCGTTTGTGATTATCCCGATCTTTGCCACGAATGACAGCTGGTTCAGCCGGTTCATCATCTGGTTCTTTGGCTTGAACCAGAGCCTGCCGGAGGTGACCGCCGGGTTGCACCTGCTGGCACTGACTGCCCTGTTGCTGCTGCTGTCCGGCCTCTTTATCCGGAAAGTGCCGCAGAACGCCTGATTAGAAGAAAAGCAGGAGCACAGAGCCGATCAGCAGCATCTGCAGCGGTAAACTGCACCACAATTGCCTGGCCCTCTCGGCAGATACAAGGTTCGTCGCGGAACGGCGTCCCCGTCCTGCCAGGAGGGCCATGAGCATGAGTTCAACCACTGTGACGGCCAGCACCGGCTGGATGGCTGCCAAACCGGTCCATAAGGCCAGCAAACCGATGCCGATGCCCAATTGCCACTTCTGCCGCGGAGTACTGTCCGGCAACAGGCGCAGCAGCACCAAAAGCCCGAAGACCAGGCATCCGAGCAGTGCGGCAGCCAGATGGCCGGCTAACCGCTCCGGCTGCAGGACCAGCCGCAAAATGACCGGGAACGCGACAAAGATCGAAAGTCCGGCCGGCACGGCATAGCCATCCCAGATGATCATCGCCCAGACCAGCAAGCCGCTGAACGCCAGGGCGGTGCAAGCCAGCAGCAGGAGAGACGCGTAATAGGCGGACAGCCACTCGCTGGCAGCCGGCAGCGCCCAATAAGCTGGCAAGGTGAACTGGCCGGGCCGAAAAGCAAATGCGGCCAGGGCATAATAAAAGCCGGTCAGCAGCTCGATCCGGGCATAGCGTGGCGAGATCGGCTCGCTGCAATAGCGGCAGCGCCGTCCGAGCAGCAGATAGCTGAAGACCGGAACCAGATCCGCCGCGCCAAGCGGGTGTTTACAGCGGGGACAAAAGGAATGCCCCCGAACGATTGTGATTCCGGCTGGCAGACGGTAGATGCAGACATTGAGGAAACTGCCGATTAATAAGCCAAACAAGGCTGCCATGCCAATCCAGATCCCCATCGCCCAAGCATTGGTCATGCTGAACAGTCCTCCCCGCGCGGCTTCCGGGCCGATTATCCGCCCAGGAGCCAGTATAGATGCCATTTTATCACGAAAATGCCGGGCTTTCCTTTACAATTAGATGGCCGTGTGCTAAAATTTTGTAGCATTTGCAAGCATGGCACATCAGTGCTGTTTGGGAGGAATAGATTATGGCTTCGACACTGGAAAAAAAGGATAACAACGTGGTTGTTCTGACCATTGATGTTTCAGCTGAGGCTTTCAATGAAGCCTTGCAGCGTTCATTCAAAAAGAATGCCGGCCGCTTCAATGTGCCTGGCTTCCGCAAAGGCAAAGCCCCGATGGGCATTGTGACCAAGTACTACGGCGAGGGCGTCCTGTATGACGACGCCATCGAATTTGCCGCCACGCCGGCTTATGCCGCCGCGGTGGCCGAACACGATCTGAAGCCGGTTTCCCGTCCGGATATGGATATTCTGGAAATCAACAAGACTACCGGCCTGAAATTCACCATCACCGTGACCGTCAAGCCGGAAGTCACCCTCGGCCAGTACAAGGGCGTCGAAGCAGTTCTGCCGGAATATCCGGTCAGCGACGCTGATGTCGACCGTGATCTGACCCGGATGCAGGAGCGCAATTCCCGTCTGATCCCCGTTGAGGATCGTCCCGTGCAGGACGGCGACACCGCCAATATCGACTATGAGGGCTTCCAGGACGGCGTTCCTTTCGAAGGCGGCAAGGGTGCCTCCTATGACCTGAAGATCGGATCGAAGTCCTTTATCCCGGGCTTTGAGGACAAGCTGATCGGCCGCAATGCCGGCGATGAATTCGACCTTGACCTGACTTTCCCGGAAGACTACCACAGTGAAGAACTGAAGGGCAAGGCTGTTGTTTTCAAGGTCAAGATCAATGCCGTCAAGATCCGCGAACTGCCGGTCCTGGATGACGAATTTGCCAAGGATGTCAGCGAGTTCGACACCCTGGCCGAGTACAAGGAAAGCCTGCGAACCAAGCTGATCGAGAACAATACCAACCGGGCGAAGGGCGTCTTTGAGGAGAATGTGATCGCCGCGGTCGTCAAGAATGCCGCCGTGGACATCCCAGCCGTCATGATTGACCAGGAAGTCGACCACATGGTTGAAGAGCAGAAGAACCGGATGCACTACCAGGGCATCGAGCTGGAGCAGTATCTGGGCTATGTCGGCCAGACCCTGGACACCTTTAAGGAACAGATGCGCGAATCGGCTACCGAGCGCGTCAAAGCCCAGCTGGTGCTGGAAACCATCGCCAAGGCGGAGAATGTCGACGCGTCGGCAGAGGAAATTGACGCCGAGATCGAGCGGATGGCTGTTCAATATGGCATGAAGGCCGATGACTTGCGCGAGCGAATCCGTCCGGAAGAGAACGGCTTTGTCAAGGACAGCGTCATTCATCGCAAAACCGTTGAGATGCTGACGGCCGCCGCGGTCAGCATTGCTCCGCCGCCGGCACCGGCCGTCGACGCCGAACCGGCCGATGAGGCTGTTGCCGCCGAAACTGCCGTCGAAGCCGAGTGATGCCGACCCAACGGAATTAAAGCAGAAGTTTTGTTCTTGTTTTGTTTACAAAAAAGATCTCGCCTTTTGACGATTGATCGCCTATAAATATATAATGTAGATAGGGGAACCGCTTCAGGTCCCCTATCGGTTTATGAAAGGAGAACATCATATGAGTTTAGTACCGATTGTCATTGAACAGACCAACCGCGGCGAGCGGTCGTACGACATTTTTTCCCGTCTGCTGAAAGAGCGGATCATCATCCTGAGCGACGAGGTCAATCCGGTCACCGCCAGCCTGATCACCGCGCAGATGCTGTTTTTGGAAGCTGAAGATCCGGAGAAGGATATCCAGTTCTACATCAACAGCCCGGGCGGCGAGATCAGTTCCGGCCTGATGATTTACGACACGATGCAGTACATCAAGGCCGACGTGCAGACGATCTGCATGGGCATGGCCGCCAGCATGGGCGCATTCCTTCTGGCCGCCGGCGCGCCGGGCAAGCGATTCGCCCTGCCCAACGCCGAGATCATGATCCATCAGCCATCAGGCGGCGCGCAGGGTCAGGCGACCGATATCCGCATTGCTGCCGAACACATCCTGAAGATGAAAGAGCGCTTGAACAAAATCCTGTCCGAGCGCTGCAAGCAGCCGATCGAAAAGATCGCCGTGGACACCGAGCGCGATAACTGGATGTCGGCGCAGGACGCCATGGCTTATGGCATTATCGACCGTATTATGGAGAAGAGGGCCTAATCATGCCGGACAACAACGACAAGAACAAAGGGAACAGCGGTAAAAGCGGCAGTCGTGGCGGCAAGCGTTCCGCTGACGGCGGCAGCGACCTTTACACACCGGTCAGCTGTTCTTTCTGCGGCAAGTCGGAAAGCCAGGTCACCCGGC
>JAEXPB010000029.1 GCA_023438965.1 Bacillota bacterium
TGTCAGATGGCATGCAGTGGTCGCAAAACCCGCCAACAGTAAGCTCATGGCCAGCCCGGCAATAAGCCGGCTGGTTCGGGCAGATTGAAACAAATAATTCGCCTCCTGCAGATTCGTTCGGTTAGCAATTGCTATTAGTATAGTGTTTGAGCGGCATTTTGAAAAGCCCCGCCACTCAGACCGGCGGATCGACCGGGTTGCCCGGGCCGGTAACCTGGTCGATGGATTCCCGGATGAACTGGTTCAAATAGAGTTGGTAATAATGGCCTTTACGCTGGAGCAGCTCACGGTGGCTGCCGTCTTCCACGATTTTTCCGTCGCTGATGACCAGAATGCGGTCGGCCCGGCGGATCGTCGACAGGCGGGGGGCGATGATGAAAGCGGTCCGGCCGCGCAGGACCGCCTGGATGGCCTGCTGGATCAAAAACTCGGTCTCGGTGTCCACAGAGGAGGTAGCCTCGTCCAGGACCAGGATCCGCGGATCGGCCAGGATCGCCCGGGCGAAGGACACCAGCTGCTTTTCCCCGGTCGAAAGCCGGCTGCCGCCCTCGCCGACGGCGGTGTCATAGTCGTTTCCCAGCCGAAGGATGAAGTCATGGGCACAGACCAGGCGGGCAGCGGCCTCGATTTGATCCGGCCCGGCATGCAGGTTGCCATAACGGATATTGTCGGCCACACTGCCGGAAAACAACTGCGGCGACTGCAGAACATAACCCAGGTTGGCATATAGCCAGAGCATCGGCCGCTCGCGGTAATCGACCCCGTCGACCAGGATCCGGCCGGCGGTTGGCTCGTAAAAGCGACAGGCCAGATTGACGATCGTGCTTTTGCCGGCGCCGGTTTCGCCGACCAGGGCGACGACCTGGCCAGCCGGGACATGCAGGTTGAAGTGCTCCAGGACAATATCTTCACCGCCGTAGCCGAAGGTGACATCCTCGAACGCCACCTCACCGCGGCAGGGCGGCCAGGGCTCGCTTCCTTCGCCGGCGGCGGCGCCGTATCGGCGGAGCACCGCCGGGCTGTCGCCGATGTCCGGTTTCTCGGCCAGCAGGGCCATGACCCGTTCCGCTGCCGCCTGGGCGGATTGCAGGCTGGTCATGACCCGGGCCACATGTTTGATCGGATCCCAGACCCGGGTGACATAGATCACAAACGCATATAATGTACCGGTGAGCAGGACTCCCGACAGAACCAGCTGGCCGCCGACGGTCAGGACAATAGCCGATCCGGCCGCACCGAGCAGTGAGACGATCGGCATGTACAGCGACGCGAAGACACTGACCTTGACCGATTCCCGGAAAAGGCTGCCGGCGGTTTCGGCAAATTCCGCGTTGTTGGCGTTTTCCCGCCGCAGGGTCTTGGTTGTGCGGGCGCCCATGATGCCTTCATTGTAAGCGCCGGTCAGCCGCGAGTTGATCTTGCGGATCAGGCGATGCTGTGCCAGCAGCCGTTTCTGGAAAAACCAGCTGACGACCATCAGAATCGGGATCAAGGCGGTTGAGAGCAGCGCCAGCTGCCAGTCCAGAATGAACATGGCTCCGATGATGACCAGGATGGTGGTCAAGCCCCAGGCGATGTCGACAATGCTCCAGGCGACAACCTCACTCAAGCGGTTGACATCGGCCACCATGCGCGACATGATCCAGCCGACCGGTGTCCGGTCGAAGTAAGCAAAAGAAAGCTCCTGCAGATGATCAAAACCGGCCTGGCGGATCTGGAAATTCAATCCGGTCTCAATCCGACCGGCATAATAGAGGAAGAAGCGGATAATCACCGCCTGCAGGACGACGACGGTAAAATACACCAGGCTATAGGGCAGGATCCCTTCGCCCGTGCCGGCCTGGATGAAGTGGTCAATGGCATAGCTGGTGAGCAGCGGCGTCAGGTTCTCCAACAGGGCCAGGCCGGCCAGGCAGCCTGCCAGCAGGGCGAATTCACGGCGGAACATGCCGGCATAATGCAGGAAGCGGCGCCAGACCCCCCAATCCAGCTGACTGGCAAAATCCTGCTCGGTCGGCTGACTCATGGCTGGCCTCCGGCAATTTCCGGGTCCGCTGCCTCAAGGCTGTTTTGAAGATCGAAAACCCGCTTGTATAAACCCGGTCGCCGGATCAGCTCCTGATGGGTGCCGGTGGCGGTGATGCGGCCATTCTCCAGGACCAGGATGCGATCGGCCCCGGCCAGGGTGGAAATCCGGTGCGAGACCAGCAGCGTCGTGGCGCGGTGCCGGCGGGTGCGCAATTCGGCACGGATCTGCCGGTCCGTTTTCGAATCGACGGCGCTTAGCGAATCGTCAAAAATGATGATCGGACATTCGCGGATCAGGGACCGGGCAATGGTCAGCCGCTGTTTCTGGCCGCCGGACAAGGTGACGCCCCGCTCGCCGACCAAAGTCTCATATCCTTCGGCAAAGGACTGCACTTCATCATGCAGGGCAGCCGACCGGGCGGCGCTGTAGACTTCCTCCGCCTCCGCCTGCGGCCGGGGCAGGCGGATGTTTTCAAAAACGGAGCGGGAAAAGACATACGGTTCCTGCAGGATCAAGCCGATCTGGCGCCGGATACTTTCCCGGCGGATTGTCCGGATGTCCTGGCCGTCCAGGCGGATGGCGCCGGATTCCGGCTCATACAGCCGCTGCAGCAGATGAAGCAGCGTCGATTTGCCGGCGCCGGTAGGCCCGATCAGGCCGATGGTTTCTCCCGGCTCGATCCGGAAGGAAACATCGGCGAGCACCAGCCGCTGATTTTCTCCATATCGGAAATTAACCTGTTCGCAGGTGATGCCGCCAAGCAGGACCGGATCGGACAGCCCCTCGTCATCCGGCTCGGCCGGTTCGCGCAGGATTTCCTGCAGACGGGAATTCGAGATCTGCATTTTACCGGCATCGGCCAGGATGCGGGCCAATCCCCGCAGCGGATAGAGCAGCATCTCGGTATAGGACACGAAGACAACCAGTCCGCCCAGGCTCAACCGGCCGGCTATCGTCTCCAGGGTGCCCGCCACAGTAACCGCGCCAATCTGGAACAGACAAAGGAAATCCGAGAACATCCAGAAATTGGCGATCACCTGGTAGGTTTTCCAGCCGAATTCCAGCAACTCGCGGTTCTTGCCGGCAAATTTCTGCTTTTCGAAGGCCTGGCGGGCAAACGCCTTGACAACCCGGATTCCGGTCAGGTTTTCCTGCAGCGCTGCGGACAGTGCGCCCTCGGCTTCATCCCACTTTCGGAAAGCATCCCGCTCGCGTTTGAAATAAAGCGCCGAGGTCAGGAATATGACCGGCGTTGCGGCGAGGCTGATCAGCGACATCCGGACGTCGAAACGGAACATGAC
>JAEXPB010000181.1 GCA_023438965.1 Bacillota bacterium
AAAATCTGAAAATGTATAAAAAGAAGAACAACGCCAGATCACCCTGTCAAAGCGCATAACAAAATAGGCCCTCGAAAGAAGGTCGAAAAGAGAAGTCGAAATAAGCACTTACTGGGTCAGTTCAGGAACCTTGACAACCAAATAACCCAAACGTTTCGCCAAATGAGCCAATTGCATTTCCGGAGATAGAATGTATGCAGGCTTGCGCAAAGATTCCTCATACATTCCTGGATTGAACAATTCACCGTTCGTCAGCATGACAAAAATCGCCGTCAGCATCATCCGGGCGATGGCAATCAACGCCTTTTTATGGCCTCTCCGGTGCTTGAGCGCTTCATAACGCTGACGGTAGTGCGGAAAAGACTTGTCGCTGATCGCCGCCAGAGCACATTGAACCAGAACCGGTTTAATGTAAACACCAGCCCGGCTGATCTTAGTCGATTTTTTCTTACCGGCACTCTGGTCGTTGGACGGTGCCAAACCAGCCCAGGAGGTCAGATGTTTAACCGACTTGAACTGGGACATATCCGAGCCGATTTCCGACAGGATGACCAAAGCCGAGACATGCGAAACCCCCGGAACCGATTCAAGAATCCGCAACCGGCTTTCAAAAGGTATGGCCAGAGCGTCCGCCAGCGCTTCAAGATGTTCAATATATTGGCCCAGTTGGTCAACATGCTGCTGACAAGTCTGGATTTTGCTGGCCTGGACAGGCGTGATCGTCCCTTCGATGGCCAAGGCAATCTGCTCTTCGTTTTTCCGCATCGAGCCGTGCAGTAACGGCCGGAAATCGAACTGGGTGTCACCCGGGTTCGCCAACAGATGCGAAATAATCGCCTGAGCACTTTTACCAAAGGTGTCGGAAACGACCGAAGCCAATTGGATATTGGAGACAGTCAGGGAATTCTGCATCCGATTCTTCTCACTAGCCGCAAAGCACACCAGTTTGTAGCGATAGCGCAAAATCTCCCGCAGGTCGCGAATCTGCTTCTCTGGGATGAAACTGCCAGGAACCAGGTCGTGCTTGAACAGGTCGGCAATCCAGATCGAGTCTTTCTTGTCGGTCTTCTTGCCCCGGATCGCTTTGACATACTTGGGGTGTGCCAGAGTGATCCGGCAGGAAGGCTCCAGGATATTGTAGACCGGGATCCAGTATTTACCGGTGGACTCCATGCAGACATGCTGGCAATTGTTGTCCGAAAGCCATTGCGCCAAGCTTTTCAGATCTTTGGTGAAGGTGGAGAAACGTTGGGTTTGGTAGGTTGTGATACTTTTCTTGTCTGTGGCTGCGATGGTTGCCACCACAAAGGTTTTGTGGACATCAATGCCGCAGCAGATGGGATAGACGATCTTAAGCATAAACACTTCCTTCCGGGAATTATCGTGGTCACACAGGCAGTGACTGCCCCACCCGGAATAAACAGGGAGTTGTTTATACAAAGATAAATCTACGTGGTCGATGCCACACTTATTTGTACTTGAGAGGTTGGGCGGCACATATAAATATGCGGTCTTCCCAAGGGAGACGCACTCACCTCCCCGTGCTCTGTAGTGTGCCTGTGGGACCACTCCAATGATAACACGCTTGGCACAACATTTTAATGCCTTTTTGTGCCTGAGCGAAGCGAAAGGAATGTTTATAAATATGATAAAAACAACCGCGATGCTAATAGATGAGCTGCGCGAATATGTTAATCCATCAGCCAAAATACGACAAATGGTCCGCAAAGGAGACCTGATTCCGATTGTCCGGGGGCTCTATGAAACAGATAAAAGCATTCCCGGATACTATCTGGCACCGATCATTTACGGACCTTCATATCTGTCTTTTGAATTTGCCTTAGCATACTACAATCTTATTCCAGAGGCAGTTTATAACTTTACATCAGCCTCTTTTGAAAAGAAGAAGGCGAAGCAATACGAAACGCCATATGGCACATTTACCTATCGTGATGTACCGAGTGAAACTTATCCAGTCGGCTTTTCTGAAGGGCAATACCAAAGAGCATTTGCTATTATTTTACCCGGATGAGAATCTCGTTCGTTCGCTTGGTTCGAACGAACTAATCAAAGTCAAGTTTGAAGTAGATACGAATCCACCGGATCACGCTGCTTTTGAAATGAAGTACAGGCTGCTTCCGATACCGTATGAAATCACCTTGTACGATCGGCCTTCACTTTTTGCTGGAAAAATACATGCCGTTATATGCCGAGCCTGGAAAAATCGGATCAAGGGCAGGAATCTTTACGATTATGTGTTTTATCTCTCCCGCGGAACAGCGGTGAATCTGAAGCATCTTGCCGCCCGGCTGGCGCAATCCGGCTATATATCCGCAGAATGAAAAATATCGCTTGTGGACGTTAAAAGAATGCTTCGCCAGCGGTTCGAGAATATTGATTACGCGCAAGCTAAACAAGACGTCCTGCCATTTATCAGAAATCCGGGAGCACTTGATGTCTGGAAGGCAGACTTTTTCCGTAAAATAACCGAAGAACTCAAGTAAGCGGCATAACCGTCAACGCCCGATATTACTCAGAATTTCCTGATACCGGCGGGTTGCCAACGCACTGGGCTCGCCTTTTTTACAGAAAGACAATCCGGCCAGCTTGCGGTTGACCCGCTCCACCACGAAACGGCCATTCACCAGCTTCGATTCCAGCACGCTGAGCGCCTCCTGAAAGCGGGGGTCCTGCTGGGCCCGCCGGTAAAACGACAGGACATAAGTATAGACAAAAAGGTTGTAGTTGCCGAAGGGGTACTCCGGCTGCATGAACAAGGTGCCGATGCCGTAATGGCAGGGACCGAGCGGCAAACGGGTCGTCCAATGGTCCAGCAGGAAATCCACAGCCTTGTCCAGCGCCGGCTCGCGATTCCGGTATGCCGTAAACCGAAAAGCATTCAGCGCCGTCAGGGTCGGCCCGGGGTTGGAAAATTCCGTCTCCGGACCGCGGCCGAAGCTGAATTTCTTGCAACGCCAACCGCCGTCGACATGCTGGGTATCCAGAAGATGCCGGAAGGTCCGGCGCAGCCGGTCGTCGCCGGCGTAGCCCAGCTGGCAAAGGACGTTGGCCGCGTTGATCGTCAGGCAGGGGTAGATTGCGCCGTCCGGGTATAGTTTAAACCGGCCGTCTTCCCGCCAAGTGCTGAAAATCAAGCCGGCGACATCCTGCAGCAGTGGTTCGGCAGGTTCCAGGCCCAGTTCCAGCAGCAACAGCGTGCATTCCAAGGCGGAAAAGGGGCTGCCCTTGATCAGCCGCTTGTCAGGCGTGGTCCAGAAATCCCAGCCCAGGTCATGGCGGTGGGCTAAAATCGCCTCAACATCGGATACGTATGCTAAATCAACAGCCATGGCACTCACCCCCCGCCTGATTATAGCATGGCGGTTCCGGCGCCAGGCGGCCATTCGTAACAGCCGTCGCAAAAAAGGACACCCCATCGCAAACTGGGGTGTCCTTGTTGGCTTGCAGAGCCAGGTTCCGCAGCCGGTCGGGCAGCAGAGCCGCTGACCGGATTATTTATCCACTTCCAGCATGTCCTTTTCCTGCTGGGTGAGTCCTTTTTTCTGCCCAGGCTTCTTGGTGGCCGCTTTTTTCGCCTGATCGGCTTCGGCCGGCTTTTCTGGTTGGCCGGGCTTTTTCTTGTTGACCAGCTTCACCCCATAATTCTCTTCGCCGGGGCTCATCGCGACATACTTCTTGTTTATATTTTCCGGATCGGCGGTGTGGCTCTGGTGATAGTCGGACCAGTCGATGCTCCATTGCGGGCGCCGGCGGAATTTCTCCTTGAACTTGTTCTGCAGGACGCCGCGGCTTTCGAGGCCGATCATGCAGGCGCGGATGCAGCCGCGGCCGCCGCAGACCGCCTGGCCGGTGCCGAAGATATTGTAGGGCTTTTGGTAGAACGGCGAAATGCTGCTCGGCCGGTACTGATCGCTGCCGGCCATGTAGTCACCGGTCTCGCCTTCCGGCACCTGCTCGGCGCCGACGAAAGACTTGTTGCACTGCCATTCATCGAGCTTGCCCCATTCGACTTCGTAGCCGCCAAGCTTGACCTTGACCGTCTCGGTTTCGCTGATGCAGTGGCCGGGGCATTCCCGGACGCAAGCCATGCAGCGGTTGCAGAGCGTGCCCGGTTTCATGACCGGATCGGGTTCCAATTCCAGCTCGGTCAGGACCATCGCGTAGCGGACGCGCGGGCCGTAGACGGGATTCAAGAAGACCTTGCTGTAGCCGATCTCGCCCAGTCCGGCCAGATAGGCGGCGATACGCACCGAGGCGTAGATGTCCGGCGCCGGCAGCCCTTCACGGACCGGTCGGCTCCAGGGACCGCCGTTGGCGGATTTGCGCGGTTGGCCGTCGGTGTTGCCGATAGCCGCCCAGTTGAACTGATAGCCGATCGGCATGGCTTCGTAGCCTTCATCCTCGATGACCCGCGCCAGATAGCGGGAGGTCAGCGGCAGGATATGGTAATTGATGAAACCGTAGCCCATGGCCGAGTAGTTGGTGAACATCGTGCCTTCTTCCACGCCGCGCAGCGAGCCGCGCATGACGCGGAAACCCATGACGATCAGCGATTTGGCCTCCGGCATGGCATAGCGCAGATCCATCTGCGGCGGCGCGCCTTCGAAGCGGTCCATCGAGGCGATGCCGACGACGTCGGCGCCGAATTCCAGGGCGTATTTTTTGATCTTTTTGGCGTCCAGCATGATTAATCTCTTCCTCCTGAGGATGGGCCCGGCTCGCCGGGCCGGCCAGCCGAACCGGCATGGATTGATATACCGGTCGTAATCCGATAAGATAATTCTAGCATCCGTCAGGATCGGCAGCCATAAACAAAACAACTTATTCCTATCCAAATCGGTCAGCGCCGGGGTAACCGCCGCCGGCCGCGGTGCCTGCGGGAGGTGAAGAACGATGCGGACCTGCCAATGGAAGGATTTGCTGGATGGCAACTATCAGTTGAAGCATGTCATCTCGCGGCACATCCATCCCCGCTTTACACTCCAGGCCTCCGGCAACCGGCCGCGGTCATTGAACGCCTTCGTCCTTTACCTGAGCGGTTCGGCCGAATTATCCGCCGAAGGCCGTTCGCTGGCAATCCAGACCGGCAACCTGGTCTATTATCCGGCGTCTTCCTGCTACCGGTCGGTGGTCGATACGGTCAACACCGAATATGACATGGTTGATTTCCGGCTCTATGACGAAGCCGGCGAAGAAATAACATTGGCAAGCCAGCCGATCGTGCTGTTCACCGAATGCCCGGCGACCTACCGGCTGAAGCTGGCCGAATTGGTGCGGATCAACCAATATGGCGGTCTGGGTTCAGCTTTGAAAAGCTCTGCGCTGCTGTATGATCTGGTTTACAACCTGGCATTGGACAAATTCAAGGAAACGTCGCAGCTATCGGGGTATCAGCGGATCCTGCCGGCCATCCTGCATCTGGAGAAGCATTATGCCGACGCGGTGACGGTGGCCCAACTGGCCAATATGGTGAACATGAGCCTGACCGGCTTCCGAAAAGTCTTCAACCGC
This sequence comes from Bacillota bacterium, assembly GCA_023438965.1. Taxonomy (GTDB): domain Bacteria; phylum Bacillota; class Clostridia; order Saccharofermentanales; family UBA5734; genus UBA8949. The sequence goes on from JAEXPB010000181.1 coordinate 5,533, forward strand.
TACAGCGGGCAGTCGCCGCTCGAGTACCGGAACAGCTTGCGCATCCGGCGGGCCTGCGACCTGTTGCGTGCCGGCGGCCACAATGTCGCCGAGGTTGCCAAACTCACCGGTTTCGACAATGCCTTTTACTTTAGCCGGGCCTTCAAGCAGGCGACCGGCAAGACACCGAGCGACATCCTGCGCGAGGAATGAGTGGACTGAAGTATAAATTTCAAGCCATTTAGATATACTCAACCGGCAAAGCCACAACATTATCCGCCAGCCATAACTTCCGGTCGTACTGACAGAGAACAACCCCGGTTCCTCTCTCCATATCCGGTTAATCTAAATGGGGTATAGTATATTGGCTGACTCAATAACCAGATCGATGCCGGCGTTCAGGTAGGATTTGATTATTTTGCTATCGCTTGATACCATTGTTGGTTATTTGACCGTCAGAACGACCTTCCCCACATTCTCACCGCGCTTAAGTACGGCATGCGCCGCTTCCGCTTCGGTGATTGGCATCGTCTGATAGATCGTCGGCCGAATCTCGCCAGATTCAACTTTCGGCCATACCTGCTCAACCAGGCTGGACAAAATCTGCGCCTTGGCCTCAGGCGTTCTGCTTCGTAAAGTTGTGCCGATCAACCGGATATTTTTCTTGTACATGGTTTTCATATTGACGGATGAAATATCGCCGGCCAAGGTGGCGATAATAATCCAACGGCAGCCATAGGCTACATAGGGAAAGCAGGCGCCCACATTTTCGCTGCCGAGACAGTCGATGGCCAGATTAAGCGGCCGGCCTTCGGCTTCTTCCTGCTTGAGCACATCCACAAGGCTCGTGCAGGATGTATCGACAACCACATCCGCATTCAGATGCGCAATTGATGCCGCAAACCGACTGTTTATCACCGTTGTGATCACGCGCAGCCCAAAGGCCTTGGCCATTGGAATGATGACGCTGGCCAAACCGCTTGCCCCGGCTTGCATCAGCAGATTCTGCCCGGCTTTCGCACCGCCTTCAATAAACAAGGTCATATATGCCGCTGCGAATGCCTCGGGGAGTGCCGCTGCCTCAACCATCGACAGGCCTTTGGGAATCGGCATGAGCATGGTGTGATGAACTGCCGCATATTGGGCGTATCCGCCGCCGCCTAACAAGGAGCTTACCGGATCGCCAATTTGCCATTTCCCCGCGGCTTTGGCTGCCGGGGACATTTCGACGATCACCCCGGAAATCTCCAGGCCCGGCCAGGCGGGGCAGCCCGGCGGCGGCGGGTAGTCTCCGGCGACCTGCATCAAATCGGCACGGTTCAAGGCTGTCGCATGCACGTCAACCAAGACTTCACCGTCCGCCAGAACTGGATCGGGGACGTCCGACCATACCAGATGCTTATCCTTGATGATTACTGCTTTCATATCAACCCTCCTGGCCGAATTATTTCTTCTGCCATAATTTAACAGGATCAACCGATGCAATGTAGCGTGGTTTGCTCTTGCGTCTGATAACAATACTACCGTTATTGCTGAATCCCAGGCCGTTGACATGTTGCTTGCTGCTCATGTTTAAATAATATTGCCAAGCAGATTGCAAAGCAGTATCCTTAATGAGGATGACAAAACTACTGTTTTCGGAGGATGACATGCAACTCTCCCCATTGGGGCTCAATCAGCTGCAGGCTGCCAAGTACGAATACCTGTCCCCGCATATCTGCGATTGGCGGGAAAATCCGCGCCCCTTCTCAACTATTGCGGTAATGCAGAAGGGCAGCGGACGATTTGTCGTCGCCAATGAAACAGTTGAAGTCAGCAGCGGTCAAGTTTTCTTCATACCGGCGGGAACAAAATACATATCCTATTGGACAGGAACGAATACGGTTTTATACTTCGCCATACATTTTCACTTTGACAATTGGTTTTCCGAATATGCGCCGCAACGGTTCAGCTTGCAAAAGGCCGCAGCGGTTCAGCCGGACACCATTATCAATCAATTGGAAAAAATTCGCCGCTATGTATCCGGCGACGGCATCGAACAGCTGAAGGCACTCAGCGCGTTTTATGAACTATATGCGGATATTCTGCCCACACTCGAACACGTCAAGGCGCGGTTGCCGGCTTCGGAAAGCATTAAGCGGGCCATAGATTTTATTGAACAAAACAGCGATCAGGATTTTACAGTCAAGGATTTGGCCCTGCTGTGCCACTTAAGTGAATCAAGGTTATATACATTATTCCAGCAATCGGTCGGGTACTCGCCAATTGCCTATCGAAACAGTGTGCGAA
>JAEXPB010000289.1 GCA_023438965.1 Bacillota bacterium
ACATACTGTTCCGTATGGAGAATCAGCCCGTAATTGGCGGCGAGATAGGCCAGGTCCGGCGGATAGGCGCCCTCCAATGCGTAGCACTGCATGACAGCCCGTTCGACAGCAGTCGCGGCAACCGCCAGTCCGGCGTCCCGGCTCCGGCTGTCCAGGCGCTGGAAGGAGCGGTTCACCGACAGCATGACCAGCACGGAGATGATCACCGTGATGATGGTACCGAGCATTTTCCAGGGAATCCGCCGCATGCCGCGCTCGGTTCAGCCGATCGAGGGCATGATCTCGACCAGCGGCAGCATGACAGTCAACAGGATCCCGCCGACAATCACGGACAGGATCACCACCAGCAGGGGCTCGACAATGCCGCTCAGGCGTGCCAGCCGGCTGTCGACTTCGTTTTCGTAAGCCTGGGAAATCTTGTGCATGATGTTGTCCATTTCACCGGTCCGGTTGCCCAGGGCCAGCATGCGGACGAAAAGCCGCGGGAACAGGGCCGTTTCTTTCAGCGCCTCAAAGGTGTCCGCGCCCTTGCGGATTTTCTGGCGGCATTCCGCGATCCTGGCACTGACGAGGCTATTGTCCATAATCGATTCGGTCATCGCCAAAGCCGTATCCAGGTCAATGGCGCTGCGCAGCATATAGGACAGGGAAATTGAGAAGCGCGAGGCATAGATCCGCCGGTAAAGCGGACCCAGGACAGGCATCTGCAGGCGGGCTTTGTCGACCAGCTGCCGGCCGCCGCTGCCGTGGCGCAGCCAGATCACCAGTCCGGTGATCCCGACGATCAGCAACGGCAGCAGCCAGAAGGCATTGCCGGCCACAAAGGAACCGAAGGAAAGCAGGCCCTGTGAAAATGGCGGCATGGTGCCGCCGAAAGAGCGGAGAATCTGGCTGAAAACCGGCAGAACCCGAACCACCAGCAAGATGATGATCCCGAGCATCATCAGCAGCAGAACGGCCGGATAAACCAGCGCGCTGCGGATTTTCTTGCGCAGGGCGGCATCCTTGGCATAAAATTCGCCGAGATTGCCCATTACCGTGTCCAGATTGCCGGACATTTCGCCGATGCGGGTCATGCGAACCATGTAATTGGGGAATGAATCGAGTGTTTCCATCGCTTCCGACAGCGGGATCATCTTGCGCATTTCTTTGGCCAAGCCATTCAGGGATGCAGCTTGCCGGGGCAGATCGGCGCTCTCCGCCAGAAGCTCGATGCCCTCCGGCAGCGGGATGCCCGATCTCTGGACCAGGGCGATCTGCTCACATAGCCAGGCCAGCTCTGCCGATTCAAGTTTGATTTTTCTCTCCTGCGCCATAGAGTCCTCCTGCCTGAGCCGATCGCTGCCGATGAAATGATAGACGCTGATCAGATTATCATCATTATACACATCCACCTCAATAAATGCCAGTCGCGGAATGATTGCGGCGCTTACGCCATTTCGGGTATAATGGACTGAAGTCCGATAGGACGATTCTCAATCCATCGGAAAGCTGGGGTAGTCGTTTGCTGAAGAAATGGATCAGGCTGATGCGAAGGTGCCACCATCCGGCCCCGTCCGGCAGGAGCCGGGCCGGCCGCCTGACGGTATTGTTCGTTCTGCTGGTCATCCTGACAGCCTGCCGACCGGTCCCGGTCAGCCAGACCACTTTGACTGCCTGCAGCTCATCGGTCGGTCGGACGACCCAAACCTCGACCCATCAGGATTCTTCTACCGGCGGATCAATCTTCGGCACAACCACCCTGTCATCGGCTGCCACAGAATCCAGCCCGTCCGCGAATTCGACATCCGACAGCCAGTCCGCAACGGAAGCTTCGGCAACCGCAACCGAACCGGCGCCATCTACAGCCGGGCCGGATGCCACGACCCTGTCGCCTGGCACGGACAGTCCCTCCGGCGGTGCAACCGCCAGGCCGACCGGCGCGCCGACAGCCCGGCCGACCAGCACGCCGACGACCCGGCCGACCAGCACCCCGACCCATGCGCCGACCACCGCAGCCGGCAGCTTCCCCTATAAGAACTACGGCACCTTTTTCCGGGATGATTACGGCGCGAACAGCAGCCTCGTCACCAGCGAGGACGGCGGCATCACGATCGATGTCGGCTGTGCCGCCTATGGCGTCGTGCTGGTCAAAATCGACGGCATACCGGCCGACAAGCGCTGCAAGGTCATCGCCACCGGCAACAGCAAGAGCTATCAGTATGATATCCTGCCGCGTGGCGTCTTTATGGGCATACCGCTGCAAAATGGCAACGGGTCTTATACTCTGACCGTCTACGAGCAGGTTTCCGGCACTTCCTACACCACCAAGATGGCCCACACCTTCACGGTCACGCTGGCGTCCTCCCTCAAACCTTTCACTGCGGCTTCAGTCATGGTTGATTTTTCCCGCGGCTCCGCCTGCGTCAGCCAGGCTAACAGCCTCTGCAGCGGCATCGGCACGGCGACCGGGCGGGTCGACGCGGTCTATCGCTGGATTGTCGACAACATTACCTATGACCGCGACCTTGCTGGGAGCATCACCAGCGGTCAGGTCACCACCTATATCCCCAATCCGGACAACACCTACAATACCCGCAAGGGCATCTGCTTCGACTATGCGGCGCTGATGTGCGCCATGCTGCGCTCACAGGGTATCCCGACCCGCCTGATCGTCGGCCAGACCAGCCTCGGTTACCATGCCTGGAACGAAGTCTATTTCGAAGGCCAGGGCTGGGTTGTCGTCGCCTCGTTCCAATGGCAGGAAATCAACGGCTCCGGCTGGGTCATGTTCGACTCGACCTTTGCCGCCGGCGGCATGACCCCGGCCAGCATCCAGGGCACCACGCGCACCAAGCAGAAGACGTACTGAAGCAGTGTCCCCTGTCAACTGGCCCTATGCTCTTTCGTTTTCAATGCTGCCTGCGTCAGCATGCAACGAAAGAGGGCCAGTATTGACAGGGAACACTTCTTAATATGTCCTTCTGTCCTCGACGCGCTTGGCCTTCCCTTCGCTGCGCGGCAGCGACCGGGGCTCGACCAGGGTGATCTTGGCGGATATGCCGAGCATGGACTGGATATCGGCGTTCAGGCGGCGCTCGATTTTTTCGATATCCTTGATCGAGTCGGAGAAGATCGCCTTGGTCATTTCAATCTTGATTTCCATCTGGTCAAGATTGTGGATCCGATCGACGTAGATCATGTAATGCGGCTCGACTTCGCCATAATTCAAAAGCACGGTCTCGATCTGCGACGGGAAGACGTTGACGCCGCGGATGATCAGCATGTCGTCGGCCCGGCCGGTCACCTTGTCCATGCGGACGGTGGTGCGGCCGCAGGCGCAGCGGCCATAGTACAGGCGGGTCAGGTCATGCGTGTTGTAGCGCAGGAGCGGGGTGCCTTCCTTGGTGACGCTGGAGAAGACCAATTCGCCGATCTGCCCTTCCGGCAGCGTGATGCCGGTGTCCGGATCGACCACCTCGGCGATGAAATGATCCGACTGGATGTGCAGCAGATCGCCGGCCTCACAGCTGATGGCGACGCCCGGGCCGAGGGTTTCCGACAGGCCATAAATGTCGAAGGCCTTCAGGCCGAGTTTCTCCTCGATCTGGTGCTTCATGGCGACTGACCACGGCTCGGCGCCGAAGATGCCGACCTTCAAATTGAGCATGGACTTGTCGACGCCATAGGTGGCCAGCTCATCGGCCAGGTACAACGCATAGGACGGTGTGCAGGCCAGGGCGGTCGGCTGGAAGTCGACCAGGATCTGGATCTGCCGCTTGGTGTTGCCCGAGGATACCGGGATCGTTGTGGCGCCCAGCTTCTCCGCGCCGTAATGCAGGCCCAGGCCGCCGGTAAACAGGCCGTAGCCGTACGAAACATGCATGATGTCCTTCTTGGTCATGCCCGTCGCGGCCAGCGCGCGGCAGATGCATTCGCTCCACATGTCGATATCACCGCGGGTATAGCCGACGACCTTCTGTTTGCCGGTTGTGCCGGATGAAGCATGGACCCGCACAATGTCGTCCATTGGCACGGCAAAGGTGCCATAAGGGTAGCATGCCCGCATGTCTTCCTTATCGGTAAAAGGCAGCTTGGCCAGATCATCGATGGTGTTGATGTCTTCCGGCACGACGCCGGCTGCTTTCATTTTTTCGGTGTAATACGGCACGACACCATACATCCGGCGCACGCAGGCGGCCAGACGCTGGCCCTGCAATTCGCGCAGCTGTTCGTATGGCATGGTCTCATATTTTTCGTCCCAGATATAACCCTTCATGGTTTCGTCCCCCTCTGCCAGATCTGCCTGACCGGTTCAATCAGAAAAAACGCCTTCGCCCCCAATGGGGCGGCAGGCGCCCTACCGTGCTGCCTCTGCCGATACAATCCATCGGCAGAATGAGTCTTTTCAATTATCCAATGCCGCGCCGGGGATTGTCAAGCGCTTTTTCAAGACAGTCATGGCGTCGGCAATCAGGATGACCGCCTGGCCGTCATCCGGGATAAAGCGAAAGCTGCCTTCCGCCAAAGCCATCTCGAATTGCTGGCCATAATCGGCGCTGATGCCATTGCGGATTCGCAGCGGGACCGTCAGCTGCAAGGATGCTGCCCCAGGCTGGTCAGCAGGATCACCGGTGAACCGCAAGTATTCCTGCTCCAGACTGAGCAGGCCGTGGCCCGCCGGCTGAACAGAGCCGTCGTCGGCCATACGCCGGATCGCCGCCGGGAATTCCAGCCGAAAGTCCGGGGCTTCGCTTCGCCGGGCCATGTCGGCCAGCTGCCATTGGTGCCATTGCCAGGGGTCCGACCAGCATTTCGCTTCCGTGCCGGCCGGAAAGCCCGGCGCGATTCCAGCGGATTCCAGCAGCCCGAAAGGATCGAGGCGCACCTGGTTGCCGCAGAACCGGCAGGTCAGGTCAGCCGAGCCGGAACGCATGGCCAGGTCGCGTCCGCAAGCCGGGCATTTATGGCACAAGGCATGCAGGCCCAGTGCCGGTGCCGGCGCAATAAACGGCTGCCGTACGCGGCGCTGCCAGACATAATCCTGGTATTCCAGCGCCTTTTCGATCTGCGCCTGGACCGTTTCGGCGTCCCTTTCGGCCAGCTGCTGCGGCGTGAAAAGGATTTGAGCGCGGACATCGATCCGGCCGCGGCGCCAGCGGCTCTGCGACCAGCGCGGCCAGGTCAGGTAGCCGCCCTCTTCGATGACCAGCGCAACTGGGCAGCCCAGTTTGCAGGCCAGCTTGGCGATCGCGGTGTCCACCGTCTGCCGGCTGCCGTCCAGGGACCGCTGGCCTTCCGGATAGATGGCCAGCGTTCCGCCCGAGCGGATGATCTGAAACATGCTTTTCAAAGCTTGGGAATCGGAACGGAACTGGATTTTGGGAATAGCCGCCATTTTACCCAGCAAAAACCGGAGCGCCGGCTGGCGGAAAAATCCATGGGAAGCCAGGAAGCTGATCCGGCGCGGGAAAAGCGCCGCCGCCATGATAAAGGGATCGATATATGACGGGTGGTTGCCCAGGATCAGCAGCGGCCCCTTGATTTTTCGCACCGCCGGTTCGCAAAGGAACCGGGCGCCGAAAAAGACTTTCAGAATCAGCCAGGACAGCGCCGCAGCAGGCCAATACAACCAGCCGGCCGGGCGGCAGCGGACGGCGGCGGACGAGCGGCTCATGCCTTGCGGCCGCCAGCTGGCTGGCCAAGGCCCTTCATCGACAGCGAGATTCTTTTGCGAACCGGATCAACCTGCAGAATCCGCACGGTAACCGGCTGTCCGACGCTGACCACATCCATCGGATTGCGCACAAAGCGGTCGGCCAGTTCCGACACATGAACGAGGCCGTCCTGGTGCACGCCGATATCGACAAAGGCGCCGAAATCGGCTACATTACGCACCACGCCCTGCAAAACCATATCCGGTTTCAGATCTTTGATATCCAGCACATCGCTGAGCAAGGTCGGCTGGGCCAGGTCGTCACGGGGATCGCGGCCCGGACGCGCGAGCGCATCCAGGATATCCTGGAAAGTCAATTCGCCCAGGTTCAGTCGGGCCGCCAGATCGCGAACCGGCTGCAAACGGGCCCGGGCGGCCAGTTCCGGCGACGCCGGAACCCCCAGCAGGCGGCTCAGGGCATGGACCTGCCCGTAAGCCTCCGGATGGACCGATGTGTTGTCGAGCGGCTCACTGGCGCCGGGGATGCGCAGGAAACCGGCGCTTTGCTCGAAGGCGCGCGGACCGAGGTGCGGCACCTGCAGCAGAGTCTGGCGCGACGGGAAAGGCCCATGCTTCTCGCGCCAGCTGACAATGTTGCGGGCCACAGTCGTATTCAGGCCGGCGACATAGGACAGCAGTGACGGCGAAGCCGTGTTCAGGTCGACGCCGACCTGATTGACACAAGATTCGACCACTCCGGTCAGCGACTCGTCGAGATGCTTGCTGTTCAGGTCATGCTGGTACTGGCCGACGCCAATGGAACGCGGCTCGATCTTGACCAGCTCGGCCAGGGGATCCTGCAGGCGACGGGCGATCGAAACGGCGCTGCGCAGCGAAACATCATATTCCGGGAATTCTTCGGCAGCCAGCTTGGATGCGGAATAGACGCTGGCGCCGGCCTCGCTGACCATCAGGTAGCGCAGCGGCAAACCTTCCTCCCGAATCAGGCTGCTGATGAACAGTTCAGATTCGCGTGAGGCTGTCCCATTGCCGATCGCGACAATGTCGATATGGTGCTTGAGCACCAGCTTGCTGACCGTGGCCGCAGCCTCCCGCGTCTGGCTGTGCGGCGGTGTCGGATAGATGACGCCGGTGTCCAGGACGCGGCCGGTCGCGTCGACCACCGCCAGCTTGCAGCCGGTGCGGTAACCGGGATCCAGTCCCAGTACACAGCGCCCGCGGATCGGCGGCTGCAGCAGCAGGCTGCGCAGGTTGGCGGCGAAAACCCGGATCGCCTGCATCTCGGCCTGTTCGGTCAGTTCGTTGCGGACTTCCGTGTCCAGCGACGGCAACAGCAGCCGCTTCCAGGCGTCCTCGGCAACTTGCACCAGCCAGGGTTTGGCTGCGGATTCGCGCCGGATCAGCCAGCTCTGGATCAGACCCAGCGCCTGATCGGTGGACACGCTGACTTTTACGGTCAGAATCTTCTCCCGCTCGCCGCGGTTGATCGCCAGAACCCGATGCCCGGCAATCCGCGCCACCGGCTCAGTGTAGTCATAATAAGATTCATAAACCGTTGTTTCCTTCGTCTTGCCCTTGCTCTCGATCAAACCATCCCGGAGCAGCAGGCGGCGCAGGCTGCGGCGGACCCAAGCCTCATCGGCGGTCTGCTCGGCCAGGATATCCATCGCCCCGGCAAAGGCGGCCGCTTCATCCGGCACCTCTTTTGCCGGATTGACCAGTTGGGCAGCCTGGCGTTTCAAGACCGCCCCGTCGGCCGGCTGGGCCAGCAGCAGGTCGGCCAGCGGCTGCAGGCCGCGTTCCCGGGCAATCGAAGCCCGCGTCCGCCGCTTGGGCCGGAAAGGCCGGTATATGTCATCCACATCGGTCAGCGTGACCGCCTGCTCGATCTGGCGCTTGATCTCGTCGGTCAGCAGTCCCTGCGCCTCGATCAGCCGTCCGACCTCGGACTTGCGCTCTTCGAGCGCCCGCAGGGCTTGCAGCCGTTCGGACAGGTCGCGCAGGACCTGGTCGTCAAGGTTGCCGGTCGCTTCCTTGCGGTAACGGGCTATAAACGGGATCGTATTGCCGGCGTCGATCAGCTGCAGGGTGTTCTCCAC
>JAEXPB010000316.1 GCA_023438965.1 Bacillota bacterium
CCTCGCCTTTCGCCTTCACCGGCAACAAGTTCGAATTCCGCATGGTCGGATCTTCCCAGTCGATCGCCCAGGCCAATTTCACCCTGAATACGATCGTGGCCGAGATTCTCAGCCGTTTTGCCGAACGCCTGGAAAAAGCTGAATGCGTTTTGGACGAAGTCAACGCCATCATCACCCAGGTGGCCACCGAGAACAAACGGGTCATCTTCAACGGCAACGGTTATTCCGATGAATGGGTTGCCGAGGCCGAACAGCGCGGTCTGCCGAACATCCGCAGCACCGTGGCGGCCATCGCCGCCATCCGCGCCGAGAAAAACATCAGCCTGATGGAGAAGCACGGCGTCCTCTCCCGGATGGAAATGGAATCCCGCTGCGAGATTCAGTATGAAATCTATATCAAGACGATCAACATTGAAGCGCTGACGATGATCGAAATGGCCAAGCGTCAGATCCTGCCGGCAGTGATCAGCTACAAGTCCGAACTGGCCGGATCGATCAGCACCATCGCATCGATCGATGGCGATTGCGCAGTCGAGAAGGAGCTGTTTGACGCTGTGACTGTCGCTCTGGCTTCCTTCCGGGCCAATCTGTCCGCCCTGGAGTCCGCCCAGGCCAAAGCGTCCGCCCTGCACGGCGCTGCCGCCGAGCAGGCCGCCGCCTATCGCGATCTGGTCTTCACCGCCATGGGCAGGCTGCGCAAGGACAGCGATGAGCTGGAGTGCCTGATCGATCAGGATTATTGGCCGCTTCCCTCCTACAGCGACATGCTGTTCAATATCTGAGGCAACCGGTCCGGCTGATCCGGCCTTCAATGATTGCACGACAATAAAGGACGGCTGTCCACCTGGATGGCCGTCCTCTTTTTCTGTCACAGGCCGGTGCTTAGAATACCAGTGCCGCGGCCAGCAGAACCGCCAGGAAAAGCACATTGCAAGCGGTGAAGACCAGCAGGTAGCGCCGTCCGGCGGCAGCGTCGCGGCAAGCCGGATCGCGGCAGAACAGCTTGAAGGATATCACGCTGGCCAATGAGGCGATCAGGGTGCCGCAGCCGCCGACATTGACCCCGCGCAGCAGCGGTCCGGACAACCCGGTAAAGCCGGACAGGAGAATGGCCGCCGGGACATTGCTGATCACCTGGCTGAGCACGGTCCCGGTCAAAACAACGCCGCGCGGGCTGCCGAGCAGACGGGCAAAGAAATCCTGGAGGGCCGGTATCCGGCTCATGTTGCCAATGAACAGGAAAAAGAAGACGAAGGTCAGCAACAAGCTGAAGTCGGCGCGCAGCAGGAGCCGGGGCCGCAAAGGCAGGAGCAGGGCCAGGGCGAACGCCAGCAGGAGCCACTCCGACAGCAGGCTGAAAACGCAGGCGACCGCCGCGGCAAAGATCAGGGCCGCCAGGATCAGATCACGGCCCCGCTCGATTTCAACCGGCTGGACGCAGGCCTGGAGGCTCCGGTCAGGTGCCCGGAGGATCAGGATGAAAAGCAGCAGGGCGCCAGCCAGGCCTATCGGCCAGACGGCTTGCAGGAAATCGCCGGCCGACATCCGGTAATGGGCGAACAGGTATAAATTCTGCGGATTGCCGATCGGGGTCAGGGCGCTGCCGACATTGGCCGCGACGGTCTGCAGGACAATCACCCGGATCAGGGCGCCCCGGTCGTCCAGCAGGCGGAAAACCAGCAGGGACAGCGGCACCAGGGTGATCAGCGCCACATCGTTGGTCAGGAACATGGCGGTCAGGAAGGTGATTCCGGTCAAAACCAGCGTTAACCGGCGCAGGCCGCTGACCCGGTTGAGAATGCCGGCGGCAATGGCGCTGAAAAGACGCGCCGCCTGGAATAGTTCCACGGCCAGCATCAGGGCGAACAGGCAGATCAGCACCTTGAAATCCAAATAGGACACATAACGGTGATCCGGCGGTACCAGGAGCATGGACAAGATGCCCAGGATGCCGGCGACAGACAAGACCGGGTCTTTTTTCAGGAAGAATATAATCCGGTCCGGCCGCAAGATCCGCCGTTCTTTTGGAATCATCTCGGTCATCTGGCGCATCGCTCCTTCTGTCCCCTGCTTTCTGCTGCACACTTCGGGTTTGTTTTCCAGTATAATGAGTATAGAAGCAAATGCAAACCAGTCAAGGAGGACAAATGTATGTATGTCGGGCCTTTTTTCTACCTGAATCATCCCCACATCAGCCAGAAAGGCCTCTTCGCTGACCCGACGCCCGGGATCAAGGCTTCCCGGCTCGGACATCAGCTGGTCAGCCCCTTGACGCACCGCGCATTACTGGATCGGATTGCCCCGCAGGCGGATGAGCAGGATTTGCCGCGCGGGCAGGTAGTTTATGATTTGGAATCCGGGCAGGCGGTCAGCTATCTGGATCGCTGCGCGGAAAGGTATGTCGACGAAATCGTCCGCCGGTTTGAACTGACCGTCTGGGTGGTGGAATATGATGACCAGTACAGCTGTCCCCGCTGCGACCACCTGGTGAACCGCTTTTAATCCGCTTCTCCGGCACCGGGCGCCAGCTGGGCTGTCCGGCGGGCCGGCAGCTTACTCTGCCGGACGGTATTTCAAGATCCGCAAGTCCTGCCAGCTGCTGATCCGCAGCACCTCGACCAGCGCGCAGTACTTGTCGACCAGGCAGACCATCCAGGCAACCCGGCAAGTCGGCGGCCGCAAGGTCAGCGGCCACATATGGCGTTCGATGGCATTGATTTCCCGCTGATTCAATGTGAAATATTGCCGGGCGTGGCGCAAGGCCGTCGCCGGATGCGTATAGCCATGCAAACCGGGCTCGGGATGCTGGATATGCCAGTCATAAAGGTAGAGATCATGCAGCAGTCCGCTGCGGGCGGCTGAACGGCTGTCCAGCCCAAGGCGGCGGCAGAGGAGAAAGCTGTGGTACGAAACCGACAGGCAGTGCTCCAGGCAGGTGACCTGGCTGTGATGGATGAACTGGTCCATCGAGCGCACAATCGGATGCGCCACCAGGTCGTCAACGCATGCCGCATATTCCTGGATAAATAAATGATTCATCGGTACAACATCAACCTCAGCTTTATGATATTCCATGTTAGCACATCCGGAGCCGGCCTGCTCCCTCCAGCCCGGATTGCCGGCAATATTTAATAGTTTGTTCAAAAATATGCCATCCAGATGCAGACATGCCGCCAGAATCCGCTGTATAATGGAAAATTAAGTTCGTTAATGCACACCATGCCACAC
>JAEXPB010000358.1 GCA_023438965.1 Bacillota bacterium
CCGGCCCCGGTCAACGGCGGCGCAGCCGGGTGATATAAAACTGGATAAGCAGGCTGAGCGCCTGGTCGAAAATGACGATGGCCGCTTGCAGGCAGACGAACAGGGCCGGCCAGATCCAGCTGCCATACTGGCCAGCCAGACTCTGCAAGTCCGACCGGACAAACAGGCCGGCAGCCAGGATAGCCAGGCCGTTCCCGGCCAGCAGCCTGACCAGGAAGGCCGGCAAGCGGGCGAAATTGCTGTCGACGCCAGCCCGGATGAGCGGGTACGGCCCGAACAGGATGATGAACGGCCAGGCGGCGGCCAGGCCGGGATAAGCCAGGCTCAGCAGGGAGGCGGCCGCATAGACCGCCAGCGCGGTGCGAACATCCGTCTCGATGACTGCGATGGCCACGCCGAGCGAGGTTAGCGCCAGGAAGGCCAAATCTGCCGTCGGCGCATAGAATTTGATGATCAGGAAAAACAGGATCAGGGCAGTCAGCAGACCGCCCCAGCTGATCCGCCGGGTCAGCTGCCGGGCGCGAGCCGGATCAGCAGCAGCCACAAAGGTCACCGCCCATGCATTCACAGCAGGAATCGGCGCAGCACAGGCAGCTCAGGGAGTTGCAAAGGTCGGCGCCGGTTGTGCCGGTCTGCCGGTAATATGGGCCGTTGCGCTGGCTTTGCTGCCATTGCGGATTCTGCCACTGCTGCTGCCACTGGCCCTGGGTTCCGGCTTCCGTAGCGCCGGGATCGGACCGGTAGGCGCTCTGCTGGGTCGGGTTGTTCAACTGGTCATCGGCCTCGTTGATCTCCTGCATTTTCTCCTTGGCCAATTCCTCCAGCGGATGGTCTTTATAATTATCCGGATGGTACTTCTTGACCAGATCCCGATAAGCTTTCTTGATCTCGGCGGCTGAAGCGCCGGGTTTGACGCCCAGAACCTCATAGGGGGATTTTGCCATACTGTTCGTGTCCTTTCCTGGTGGCCAAGCCACCGTAACCATTACGCGGCAAGGGTTTCCGTCGGTCAAAGCCGGGGCAGCCGTTCGCCCCGCAGCACCTGTTCCCTGACGGCAGGCAGTCCCTGCAGCACAATGTTGGCCAGCAGGCCGCTGTCACGCTGATAAGGGAACAAGGCCGCTGTCCGGTCCAGATCCAGCTCCAGGCCGCGCAGCGCGGTCTCGGCGGCTGTGCGGGCTTCCGCCGGGCTGAGGTGCCGATACGGATTCCAGTTTCCATTATTGCAGTCGGCAGCGTAATCGTCAATTGCATCCAATAAATAAATCCAGTTGCCGAGTTGGCGGCCAAACAGGCCGATACCGCCGCGCACAGCCGGGTCGTCAGTGACCAGGGGCGCCGCGGCCGTGAAAATCCTTTCCAGCATGGCGCCGAAAACCGCGCCGGCCGCCGGGTCGGATTCGCCTTGTTCGATCTGGTGCAGGCGTTCCAGTTCTTCGCTGATGATCCGGTCATACACCGGATATCGCCGGCGGGCCCGGCGCCCGGCCCGGTGCAAGGCGGCTTCCAGAGCCAGCCCGCGCGCAGCCCGGCCGTCGCGGACATCGTCCCGGGCTTTCTGCCAGGCCAGCAGGACAGTCAATCCGGCACACAATTCCAGGATAGGGCCGCCGCGGGCCATTGGCTTGCGGGCGAACGGATTGAGGATGCAGCCAGCCGGTTCGTCCGGCGGCTGGGTATCCGACAGGGATAGCAGAAGCACGGCAAGCAGGGTCAGGTCATAACCGAGAGCCAGCCTGGGCAGTTGGCCGTAATCATGGCCGATCTGCTTGCAGATGCCGCAGTAAATGGACTTGTAACGCGTGAATTCCCGGACCAGCAGTTCGGGTTTCAACGGACGGACATAACCAAACATCCTGCCTCCGGATATGGAATTGGCCGGTCCGTCAGCCCGGACTGGCTATAAAATGAAGTGAATCTATGTTATCATATTATCCGTTTATTAATTAAAGCAAAAGTGTGAATAAACAGAAAATCAGTAACGGGCCAGCCCCGGCTGAAAGGAGATTGTCCTATGACCCAGACACCTGTCCGCACCCGCTATGCGCCGAGTCCCACCGGCTTCATGCATGTCGGCAACCTGCGCACTGCCTTGTATGAGTATCTGATCGCCCGCTCGCTCGGCGGGACGTTCATTCTGCGGATCGAGGACACGGATCAGGAACGCCAGGTGGAAGGCGCGGTCGAGGTCATTTACAAGACCTTGCGGCAGGTCGGGCTGCGGCACGACGAAGGACCGGACATTGGCGGCCCTCACGGCCCCTATGTCCAGAGCGAGCGCCGGCATATCTACCGGCCATACGCGGAACAGCTGGCGGCCGCCGGTCACGCCTATTACTGCTTCTGCAGCAAGGAGCGCCTGGATGCCCTGAAGGCTGAAACCAGCGAAGCAGCCGGCTTCAGCGCCGGCTATGACCGCCATTGCCGCGAGCTGCCGGCAGCGGAGGTCCAGGCCCGGCTGGCCGCCGGCGAGCCGCATGTCATCCGCCAGAAGATGCCGCTGACCGGCGCCACAACTTTCGAGGATGCGGTTTACGGCTCGATCACTGTGGAAAACAGCGAGCTGGAAGATCAGGTTCTGATCAAGTCGGACGGTTTCCCGACCTATAATTTTGCCAATGTCATCGACGACCATATCATGCAGATCACCCATGTGGTCCGCGGCTCGGAATACCTGTCCTCGACGCCCAAGTACAACCTGCTGTACCAGGCCTTCGGCTGGGATGTGCCAACCTATGTCCACCTGCCGCTGATTGTCGGCAAAGACGGCCGCAAGCTCTCCAAGCGACATGGCGCGACCAGCTTCGAGGATCTGGTCGCCGATGGTTACCTGCCGCAGGCGATTGTCAACTACATAGCCCTGCTCGGCTGGTGTCCGTCCGACAACCAGGAAATTTTCAGTCTGGACGACCTGTGCCGCGTATTTACGATTTCCGGCATCAGCAAGTCGCCGTCGGTCTTCGATTATGACAAGCTGAGCTGGTTCAACGCCGAATACCTGCGGGCCATGGCACCGGATGCGTTTCTCGGCCTGATCCGGCCAGAGCTCGAGCGGGTGTTCGCCGGCCGGCTCCATGACGCGGCCCTGCTGGCGGAGCTGCTCCAGCCCCGTCTGGTCCGCCTGACCCAGATCCCGGATATGATCGGTTTCCTGACCCGGCGCCAGGATTATGCCCTGGAACTGTTCTGCAATAA
Organism: Bacillota bacterium; assembly: GCA_023438965.1. Classification (GTDB taxonomy): domain Bacteria; phylum Bacillota; class Clostridia; order Saccharofermentanales; family UBA5734; genus UBA8949. The sequence goes on from JAEXPB010000358.1 coordinate 3,196, forward strand.
AAAGAGCAAAGCATCGCCCGAGCAGGCGGCGCAGCTGCTGCCGGCCGCCCGGGACATGCTGGCCGGCCTGCCGGACTGGAACCGCCAGGCCATCCATGACAGCCTGCTCGAGCTGGCAACCCGTCTAGCCATCAAGACCGGCCAGCTGATGTGGCCGGTCCGGATCGCCGCTTCCGGCCAGGAAGTGACGCCCGGCGGCGCTGTCGAGATCCTGACCATCCTCGGCCGTGCCGAATCGCTGGCCCGGCTGCAGCTGGGCATCGACAAGCTGGCCGGACAGCCGGATGCCGCCAGCGCGGGCTGCGCCGACAACACAGCCGCCAATCGCACAAAGGAGTGACTTGTATGAATGAAACCGACATCCTGGCGGGTGCGCCGACCGCCGACGCCCCCAGCCATTTCATCCATGAACTGATCGCCGCCGACATCGCCGATGGCGGCCGCTACGCCGGTCAGGCCGTGCATACCCGTTTCCCGCCCGAGCCGAACGGCTATCTGCATATCGGCCATGCCAAAGCCATCGTGATCGATTTCGGCACGGCCGAAAAATTCGGCGGCCTGTGCAATCTGCGGATGGACGACACCAATCCCAGCAAGGAGGACGTCGAGTACGTCGAGTCGATCCAGGAAGATATCCGCTGGCTCGGTTTCGACTGGGGCGACCGCTTCTACTACGCCTCGGACTATTTTCCGCAGATGTTCGAATTTGCCTGCGGCTTGATCCGCCAGGGCCTGGCCTATGTCTGCGCCCTGACGCCGGACCAGATCCGCGAAACCCGCGGCACCCTGACCACACCGGCCACGCCCAGCCCCTGGCGCGACCGCCCCGCGACCGAGAGCCTCGACCTGTTCCAGCGGATGAAGGCCGGCGAATTCCCGGACGGCTCCTTGACGCTGCGGGCGAAAATCGACCTGAACTCCGGCAATTTCAACATGCGCGACCCGGTGCTGTACCGGATCCTGCGCGCCCGCCATCACCGGACCGGCGACCAGTGGTGCATCTATCCGATGTACGACTACGCCCATCCGATCGAAGACGCCATGGAAGGCATCACCCATTCCCTCTGCTCGCTGGAGTTCGAAGACCACCGTCCGCTCTACGACTGGGTGATCGAGCATGTCGACGCCCCTTCCCGCCCGCGGCAAATCGAATTTGCCCGCCTTGGCATCAACCATACGGTCATGAGCAAGCGCAAGCTGCGCCTGCTGGTGGAAACCGGCCGGGTTGCCGGCTGGGACGACCCGCGGCTGCCGACCCTCTGCGGGCTGCGCCGCCGCGGCTATACGCCGGTGGCCATCCGCGCCTTCTGCGACCGCATCGGCGTCTCCAAGGTCAACAGCACCGTCGACTACGGCTTCCTCGAGCATTGCCTGCGTGAGGACCTCAACCAGAACGCCCGGCGGATCATGGGTGTCCTGCGGCCGGTCCGCCTGATCCTGGACAATTACCCCGCCGACCAGACCGAGCAGTTCGCGGTGGAGAACAATCCGGAAAAACCCGAGGACGGCACCCGTCTGGTTTCCTTCTCCCGCGAGCTCTGGATCGAGGCCGACGATTTCCTGGAAACGCCGGCTAAAGGCTATTTCCGGCTCTTCCCCGGCAACGAGGTCCGGCTCAAGACCGCCTATGTCATCCGCTGCACCGGCTGTGACCGCGACGAACAGGGCCGGGTGACGGCCGTGCACGCAACCTACGACCCGGCGACCCGCGGCGGCAACACGCCCGACGGACGCAAGATCAAGGGCACCATTCACTGGGTAGATGCCCGGACCGCCGTCGCCGCCGAAGTCCGCCTGTATGACAACTTGTTCACGGTGCCGGATCCGGATGCGGCAGATCGTGATTTCCTGGATTTCCTCAACCCCGCTTCCCTGGAGACCCTGCAGGGCTGCCGGATCGAAGCCTCTGTCGCCGGCGCCGCGGCGCCGCAGTCCTATCAGTTCCTGCGGCTGGGGTATTTCTGCCTCGACCGGATCGACAGCCGACCGGATGCCCTGGTCTTCAACCGCTCGGTGTCGCTGAAAGACAGCTTCAAGGTGGGCCAGGTAGTGCCGCAACCTTGAATAGCATACAGGAAAGAAGGACCGGAAATGCTCGATTTTGAATTCTGCAGCCCGACCCGTTTCATCTTCGGCCGGGAAAAAGAAAACGATGTCGGCCGTTGGGCCAAAACCTGCGGTGGCACACGGGTGTTGATCGTTTACGGCGGCGGGTCAGTCATCCGCAGCGGTTTGCTGGAGCGGGTCACCCGGTCGCTGGAAGCCGCCGGGATCTGGTCTGCCCAGTTGGGCGGCGTCCAACCCAATCCCCGCGATACGCTGGTTTATGCCGGGATCGAACGCTGCCGGCAGACACGCTGCGATCTGGTTCTGGGCCTCGGCGGCGGCAGCGCGCTGGACACGGCCAAGGCAATTGCCATCGGCGCCGTTTATGACGGCGATTTCTGGGATTTTTACGGACGGGGCCGGAAACCGCAAGGGCGGTTGCCGCTGGGGACAATTGTCACCTTGCCGGCCACCGGTTCCGAGGGATCCAACAGCAGCGTGATTGTCCACGAAGCGGACGGCCGTTCGGAGAAAACCAAACGCGGTTTGCGCAGCGATCTGAACCGGCCGGACTTTTCGATCATCAACCCCGAGTTGACCTTCAGTCTGCCGGTCTGGCAACTGGCCTGCGGCATCTCGGACATCCTCTCCCACATCCTGGAGCGCTATTTCACGCAAACCGCCCAGGTCGGCCTGACCGACCGGCTATGCGAGGCCGTCATCCGCTCGGTCATCGAGAATGCGCCGGCCACGCTCGCCGCCCCGCCGGACTACGAAGCACGCGCCAACCTCATGTGGTCTTCGATGATCGCCCATAACGGTTCCCTGGGCGTTGGCCGTCAGGAGGACTGGAGTGTCCACGCGCTGGAACATGAACTGAGCGGCCGCTATGACACGGCGCACGGCGCCGGTCTGGCGGCGGTTTATCCGGCCTGGCTGCAATACATGCTGCTGCGCGCGCCCGGCAAGATCGCCCAGCTGGCCAACCGTGTTTTCGATGTCCCCCTGGATCCGGCGAAACCGGAAAGCGTTGCCCGCGAGGGCATCCGACGGCTGGCCGGTTTCTACCGGTCCATCGGGCTGCCGGTCAGCCTGGGCGAATTGAACGTGAACAAGGCAGATATCCCTGCCATGGCCGCCCGGACCAAACGGAATCCGGACGGCACCTGCGGTTATTATCTGCCTTTGCATGATGAAGATATCATGGCCATTTACGAACTGGCCTACGACTGGTCCACCAGCCAGCTCGACTGACCGCCGGCCGGATTGTCTCAGCGGGAGCCGAAACGGTAGACGGTCTCGTGCCGGAACGGTTCTCCGGCCGCGAACAGAGGACTGGGGAAGTTCCGGTGTTTCAGGGAATTGGGGAAGAATTGGGTCTCCAGGCAGAAGCCGTTGCGGTAGTCGTACCGGACGCCTTCCTTGCCGGTATCCGGCTTCATGAAATTGCCGGTATAGAACTGAACCCCGGGCAATGTTGTCTCCACAGTCATCACCCGGCCGAATTTCGGCTCATAGACGGTGGCGCAGGGCTTCAGGCCGGCGGCCCGGCTGCGGAGCACAAAATTGTGGTCATAGCCCTGGCCGGCGGCGATCATCGGGTCGGCGCCGCCGATGTCCTGGGCGATCGGCTTCATCTGGCGAAAATCCAGCGCGGTGCCGGCTACCGGGGCAATGACGCCGTTCGGGATGCATTCATCGTTAATAACCGTAAATTCGTCGGCTTCGATCTGGACCTGGTGATTCAGGATCGTGCCGCTGCCTTGGCCGGCCAGGTTGAAGTAGGAATGGTTGGTCAGGTTGATGACCGTCTTCTGGTCGGCGACAGCGTCATAACGGATGATCAACGCATGATCCGCCGTGAGGGTATAGGTAACCTGCACATCCAGGTTGCCCGGATAACCCTCTTCGCCGTCCGGACTGTGGTAGTAGAAGCGGACAGACGGGCCTTCGGCTGAATTGAACGGCTCGCCCTGCCAGATAACCTTGTCGAAACCCCGATTGCCGCCATGCAGATGGTTGCGGCCATTATTGAGGGCCAGCCGGTAAGTCTTGCCGTCGATTTCGAAGACGCCGCCCTCGATCCGGTTGCCATGGCGGCCGATCAGGGCGCCATAATAAGGGTTCAGACTGCTTTCGTAGCCGGCCATGTCGTCATAGCCCAGAACAATGTCCTGCAGCCGTCCGGTCCGGTCCGGCATCAGCAGCCGCTGCAGAGCGCCGCCGTAGGACAGCAGGGTGCAGAAGGTGCCGTCCTCCTGGTAAAGCGAAAAGCTGTGGACGGTCTGCCCATCACGGGTTTTGCCAAATTCCTTGATTGTAAAGCTCATATCATCCGCCTTCCGGTAAGCGCAGGATAACCGGCCGCGTACCTGTTTATTTCCCCAC
>JAEXPB010000364.1 GCA_023438965.1 Bacillota bacterium
AAGTATGAAGCCAGTGAAATCACAAATAGTCCGGCGACCAGCATCAGCAAGCCCAGACAGAACCGGTCCATGATCGGGATCAGGCCCAGGCCGCGCAGCCAATCAATGAAAATACCGATCAGGACCATGTTCAGCAACGTGCCCATTCCGAGTTTTTCGCCCAGGATCATCGCCAGCACGCCGAATCCGATGCCGGCCAGGATCGAAACCTGACCAATGCTCAGGCCGGTGGCCCGTCCGATGCCGGCATGGAAAACCTCCCAGGGGGCGTAGCCGATCTGCGCATTCATTGTCAGCACAATGCCCAGCGCGTAGAGGAAAAGGCCCAGGATCAGCCGGCAGAACCGCGCGATAAATTGTTGCACCAATTACATTGCCTCTTGTCTTTTTCTCCGGCAGACCTTGTCGCACCATGAGATTGCTGCTGCCGGGACAGCTTATGCGTATTAAAGCATTTCTGGCTCCATCCGGCAAGGCTATTCCTGATAAACCAGACCAAAGGGCTGACCTTTGATAAATGCGCCCTGTCCGGCCTGGCCGATGAAGGCGCCTTGATCGACTGTCAGCTTGCCCCGCAGGAAGACTTTCTCCACCCGGCCGATCTGTTCCATGCCTTCATAGGTGCAATAATCAACGCCCTGCAGACTGTTCCGCACACTCATCACGCCGCGGAAATCCGGATCCAGGACGACAATATCGGCATCACCGCCGATGCTGATATGACCTTTGCGCGGAAACAGACCATTGATTTTCGCCGGAGCGGTGGCAAACAGCTCGACGAATTTCTGCCGGCTGATCTTGCCTTGGGCTACGCCATAAGTCCAAAGAACGGCCAGGCGGTTCTCCAGGCCGGGCGCGCCATTGGGAATGCCGGTGAAGTCATCTTTCCCCAGATGCTTTTGTGTTTTCCAGTCGAAACCGCAGTGATAATACGGACCCGTTTTGCCCTCAGCCAGCAGCTGCTTCTGCAAGACATCAATCACATCGGCTTTTTCGGCATGCACCATGATGGTGACGCCCGCGTCTTTGGCCGCTTGCAGAGCCTTGAATACCGAATCATCATCACAATGATACGGATGGTCTTTATAAGCCATAAACAATTTGATCGTTGGCACGCCGATCTCGGGCAGTCTTTCGACTTCTTTGAACAAGGCGGGACTCGGGTCGAAAACAACCCCATGGAAAGCATAGTCGCACATGGCCTTGCCAACCACTTTTTGTTCCATATATTCGTCGATCGAATCTTTGATCGTCCAGCCGATTTTCTGATTGGCAAAATCGACAACGGTTGTGGTGCCGCCGGCCAGCGCAGCATGAGAAGTTTCAAAGCCCCGGACCGTCGCCGACCGGAAGGTGAAATTGAAATGGGTATGCTGATCGACACCGCCGGGCATCACATATTTTCCCTGGGCATCCACGATCAGATCCGCGCGGTCTTCCAGACCCAGTCCGATGGCGGTAATTTTTTCCCCATCGATCCGGATGTCCGCCACATATTCATCCACAGCCGTGATGATTGTACCATTTTAATTAATATGCTCATATTAAACCTCCGTGAATTTATTGAGCCAGGGTTAGGATCGTTTGCACCAATAGATCACATCCAATATTAATTTCTTCATATCTTGTTCGTTCTTCCGGAACATGGCTGCGGCTGCCGACACTCGGGACAAAGATCATGCCAACGTCGGTAATCTGGGCCAGCATAGCCGAATCATGGACGGCGCCGCTGTTCATCCGCCGACAGCGGATGCCCATCTTCATGGCCGCCGCTTCAAGCGCGGCAATGACTGGAGCCGAGAGATGAATGACCTCGGAAGCGGCCAGTTGCGTGCAGGAAAAATCAACGGCATACTGCCTGGCCATGTCCCGAATGACAAGGCCTTGCGGATCGACATCACGGATATCAATGGTAAAGGCCACTTGCCCGGTTAATTGTTAATAACGCGGGATACAGTACTGGCGGATACCCCGGCCTCTTTGGCAATATCATATATAGTCATGCTGCACTCCTGAATATCGATTGTCTCTATTTGCCAGTATAAATTCCAGAAACATTCTGCCAAGTAGTTAGTGCAATCGATTGTTATATTTCGGATGGATTGATCCGTTTATTGGTAAGGGGCGCTGTCCGGTCCTTATCAAGCAACTGTTGGCCAACAAGCACCCGATATTGGATATGGCAGCGGCTGACGCAGCCGGTTTTGGTCGCGATTTCTGCTGCCAACATTCGGAATCAATGATGCCAACTTATGGGTTCATTGATCATATTAATAATACTTCTTGCTGCGCAAAAAAGGCTAAATATGGCCGTTTTGCGCTTTATCATAACAAAGACAGTTTATATTTTACCCAATAAAATAAACATGCATCGTCTATTTTATGGCATATTGACAACCATTGCCGACCGGAGTATGATGTAGATGTCACTGATCATATCAGAGATCATACTAATAAAATCCACTTGGAGCAGCACAATGAATAAACGAGAGCGCGTCCTGGCCGTCATCCACGGCTGTCAGCCGGATAAGATCCCTGCAGGCTTTTGGCTTCACTTCCCTGCGGAGGCCCATTACGGGCCGAATGCCGTCACGACGCATTTGGATTTCTTCCAGAACAGTCAGACGGACATCGGCAAGGTGATGAACGAAAACCTGATCCCCAAAGATCCGGCCTTGAATACGGCCGCGGACTGGTCGGATCTCCGGCCCCTGCCGCTCGATTCAGACTATTTCCGCCGCCAGGTCGAGCTGGTGCGGCAGGTCGCCGATTCGGCCGGCCGGGATGCGGTCGTCCTGGCCACCATCCATGGCGTCGTCGCTTCCGCCTCACACCTGATCGGCGGTCCGACCATCTATGACACGGATCGCAATATTCTGGCCCGCCATCTGCGGGAGAATCCCGCCGGCATGCGGCACGGCCTGCAGATCGTGGCCGACTACCTCGCCGCCCTGACCCGCGCCTGCCTCGAAGCTGGCGCCGATGGCATTTATTACGCTGCGCTGGGCGGCGAGCGGACCTTGTATACCGACGACCAATTTGCCGAATTCATCCGGCCGCTGGACCTCCAGGTCCTGGCTGCCGCTGCCGGGCGCAAAGGTTTCAATGTCCTGCACCTGTGCAAGGACGGGCTCAACCTGGACCGTTTCCGCGATTATCCCGGTGAAGTGGTCAATTGGGGCATTTATGCCGACAATCCGGGCTTGTCCGCCGCACGGGACTATTTCCCGGACAAGATCGTCCTCGGCGGTCTGGACGACCGTTCCGGCGTCCTCGTTGACGGCAACGCCGCCGAGATCACCGCCGCGGTCCACGATATCCTCGATCGGATCGGCGACACGCCGTTTATCCTCGGTGCAGACTGCACACTCCCGGCCGAGATTGACCTGGCCCGCATCCGGACCGCCATTGCCGCCCTGAACAGCTATCGCCGCTGAATAAGCCCGCCTGGTTCAGACGCAGGCTGACGAACCGGGCGTCCAGCAATCCCACAGGTTACCCCCGGCGGAAAGCCGGCACTATAAATCGGAGGTTTACCATGAAAGAAATCAAGAACGTACCCACGGCTCAGAATGACAAAATCGAACTGATGCGCTCGAATTTCGAGCACCGCGCCACCTGGATGGGGCTGATCTATGATGAAGCCCGCCAGCGCGGCATCGATCTGGAAGAGATTATCCGGGCCGCCATCCGCAAAACCGGACATCTCCATGGCGCGAACATCAAGGCCAGCCTGCCGGCCGGTGCCACTGCCAAGGTCTTCGCCCAGAGCTTCCTGAACGACAACGGCGTGAAATGCTTCCAAATGGCCTTCCCCTGTGTTGAAAGCGACCTGGTCGACGTTGAGTTCGGCTACTGCCCGTTGGTCGCCGCCTGGCAGAAGCTGGGCTTTGACCAGGAGACCATCGCCAGGCTCTGCGACATGGCCATGGACGGCGACCGCGGCATTGCCGAGACCGTCGGCTTCGACTTCGAACTGGGCGAGACCATTGCCAAAGGCCACAGCTGCTGTGAATTGCATTTCCGCAAACCCGCCAGCAAATAATTCCCGATGAAACGAGGAGGATCTATGAAAAAAGCATTATTCATCATCGCTGCCTTCATCCTGACCCTGGCCCTGATCACCGGCTGCGCGCCAGCCGCGACCACAACCGCCGGCACGACCAAAGCCGCCGCCGGCACCACAGCCGCCGGCACGACCGCCGCCGGCACCACGGCCAAACCGACCTTCAAGGGCGCCTACACGATTGGCGTGCTCGCTCCGCTGACCGGCACCAATGCCGAATACGGCAAGGGTTTCCAGGTCGCCACCCAGCTGGCCGCCGATGACATCAACGCCAAGGGCGGCATCAACGGCCGCGAGATCAAACTGGTTGTCAAAGACAGCAAAGGCGACCCGAAAGAAAGCACCGACCTGGCCCGCCAATTCGGCGATGACAAGGAAGTCATGGCCATCATCGGCGACTTCTCTTCCTCCAGCTGCATGGCCGCCGCTCCGGTCATCGACGCCGCCGGCCTCGTGCTGATGTCGCCGACCGCTTCGAACCCCAATTACGCCAGCATGAGCAAGTTCGCCTTCTCCGTCATGGGCCGCCAGGATGTCGAGGCCCCCTTCTTCTCCAGCTATGTGATCAAGAAGTTCCTTGGCAAATCGAAAGTTGCCCTGATCTGGATCAACAGTGACTGGGGCAAGGCCGCCCACGATAATTTCACCAAGCAGGCCGCCCTGGACGGCGTTGAGGTTGTCGCCGACGTCAACTATGTCGCCGATGAGAAGGACTTCACCTCCTTGATTTCCAAGATGCGCACCAAGAATCCGGAAGTGGTCATCATCATGGACCAAGGCGCAGTCGTCAACATCGCCAACCAGATCGCCCAGACCGGCTGGAAAGTCCAGCTGACCGCCCTTGGCCCGGGCACATCCCAGCAGATCATCAACCTGGGCGGCGCCAATGTCGAAGGCCTGATCACCTCCACCCCGTTCTTCTTCGCCGAATCCAACCAGGAAGCCATGGCCTGGGCCGCACGCTTCAAGAAAGTCGCCGGGTTCGACCCGACTGTTCATCCGGCCTGCGCCTTTGACGCGATCAACATGGTCTTCCGCGCCATGACCGAG
>JAEXPB010000400.1 GCA_023438965.1 Bacillota bacterium
GGCCATGGTCGATCTGCACAACCGCTGGAGCCCGGCCTTCAATGTCGCCCACCAGGCCCTGGAGCGCGGCGAACTCGGCGAGATTTACTCGGCTTATTTCCGCTTGAACGATATCAAGTGGGTGGCCACCGACATGCTGCCCTGGGCAGCCCGTTCCTCCATTCTCTGGTTCCTCGGCAGCCACAGCCTGGACACCCTGCGCTGGTTCTTCGCCGACGAAGTCAAGCGGGTTTATGCCGTCAGCCGGACCGGCGTGCTGCAAGCCGCCGGTGTCGATACGACCGACTTGTACCAGAGCACGCTGGAATTCCGCAAAGGCGGCATCGCTCAGATGGAGAACGGTTGGATCACACCGAATGCCAATCCCTGCGTCAACGACATCAAATGCAATCTGCTCGGCACCAAGGGCATGATCGCCATCGATACCAGCCATCACAACCTGATCCAGCAATACACCGAGCAGAAAGTCACCGTGCCGGACATGCTGGTCAAACATTCGATTTTCGGCCAGCCGCGCGGATTCGCTTATGAGAGCATCCGGACCTTTGTCGACCGGATGCTGGACGGCCGCGATTTCCCGCTGACCATCGACGATGCCGCCAACACCAGTCTGGCTATCCTGGCAATCATGGAATCCGCCCGCACCCGCCAGCCGGTCGAAGTCGAATACGATTAACTGGTCTTTCCCACCCCGCGCAGCGGGTAGGCTTTTCAGGCGCTGCTGTCTGACAAGCTGAGGCGCGAAGCGCCGCGGGCAGACAGCCCGCGTAGCGGGGATAAGCGCCCAAAAAGCCTGTGGGAAAGACCAGTTAACTTAACTTAACGGCAGGTCCGGATGGCGGGCGAAGTGCTTGAGCAGCACCAGCGGCTCGGTTGCTGACCGGTTTTCGAAGCGGATGCCGGCTTGTGCGGCTGCTTCGGTCACAAAAAATTCGTCATAAGTATCCTGGCCATAACGGATCAGCGTTGGGGTTTCGATAGACCACGGCCCGCAACGGCCATGCCCCTGGAGCAGGATGAAGCCATAGGCGGCGGCGTCGCGAATGACGGCGCTGCGCCCGGGCTGGATCGTCAGGCGCTTGGCGCCGGCTTCCGGGCACTTGTAGCAGATCCATTCCTCCAGATAGCCGCCGTCCAGCATCGCCGCCGGGTCGCCGGCCGGGCGGGGCGCCATGAAGCGGTGCCGGCGGAAATCGGAATCCACATTCAAATCCCAATCCAGGACGTCCAGCAAGTAGTCGAAATTGCCTTGCCGGTCTGCCGGCGTGTCTTTCCAGCGCAGGCTCTCCGGCACGCATTGGCCGTTGATCAGGACAGACTGGTACATGGCGTATACATCGGAGGCAAATTGCGGTTCGTACGTGCACAAGCTGCCGGGAGCATGCAGGACCCCCGGGGGAACATCCCAGCCGGTATCCAGCGCCAGCCGGTAGGCGCGGGAAAGATCGAGGATGGCATTGTCGCCGGCCGTGAAAGCGCGCAGGGCGCGCAGAGCATCGCTCCGGTCGGTTTCGGGATTGAAGCCGAAGAAGGTCAGCGGAAACTCGCCGGGATGGTTGTTGACCTGCGCCGGGAAAAAATACATTTCCGGCTTGCCATGCTGCCCGACCAGGGCGGCATGCTCCTCCCGATGGTGGACATGATGCGGCAGCGGTCCGGCGTTATCAAAGAACTTGGCGAACATCGGCCAACCGCCAAAGCGATCCCACAGGGCCTGGCCGATCAGACGGCCCTTGCCCTCGGCGACGGCGTCGCGCAGCAAGATCCGCTCCCGCCCGGATTCGTCCGCGAGGATATAGCTGAGACCCTCGTCCGGCGGTGTGCCCGGGCCGTTGTCGGCCGGTGTCGTCGAGGCGAACCAACGCTCATCGATGCCGCCCCGTTCCAGCCCGAGGCTGTAGTAATCCTGGGGATGCAGCTTGATCCGCTTGCCCGGGCGGCAGAAGGCGCGCGGCACCCAGGCCGGCGCCAGGCGGAAGATACCTTGTCCCTGTTCCCACGCTTTTTCCAGAATCTCTTTCATGGCGTACCTCCTCGTATAATAGTTTGAAGCCGCCGCCGGCAGTCTGGCCGGCCGAACGCGGTTCCGGTCAGAAAACCAGCACCAGCAATGAATAAAGGTCCAGCCGGTCAATCCGGACCGTGGTCCGGCCATCCCGGTAATCGAAAGGCAGATCGCCGCCCTCCGGCAGGCGTAGGATTGATTGCGGCGCCTGCGCGGTTTTGATGCTAATCGTGAAATCATGGACCGGGATGGTCCGGAAGGTTTCCTGGATGTTGACCAGGCCGAGCAGCAGCCGGTTATTGGCCGGATCGTCGAACAGCAGGGCCTCGACCGGATCGGGGCCGTCGCTTTGCAGCAGCAGGTCCGGACCGGCCAGCTCGCGGATCAAGGCGGCAAAAATCGCACTGTGCTGCGGCCGGTCGGCTTTTTCAAACGGAATGGCCGACCAGATGATCTCGCCGGCACCATAGGGCGCCCGGACCAGCGCGGCTGCTCCGGTATTGTCGCCGGGCGGATTGGAGTGGATGGAGGCGAAGCGCGGCTGCCCGGGGACCGTATAAGGCAGGGTCAGGGTGCCGAGGATCTCTCCGCGGGGTTGGCCCGCCAGACGTACCGCCGGCTCGAAGACCGTCATCGGGTAGCGTTCGGTGAATTCCCCCAGGAACAGGCGATCGCCGGCGGCGGTCGGCGCCAGATAGGTGATTTTCTCCGCAGTGTAGCCGGTGCAGGCAGTGTCCAGGATTTCCTCAACCAGCGGCCAGGCCGAATGACCGCTGAGATAGGCCTTGCCGCCCTGTTGAATATAAGAGCGGATGGCAGCGGTTTCCGCCTCGCTCAATCCCGGCGCATCGGCCAGAACCAGGACGCGCGGCCGGTCCGGCCGCGGCGGTGCTGCCGGCCTTTCCAGCAGGTCCGGCCGCCAGTTGTTCAGGACGCCATGGAGAATCTTGGCTGTCCGCAGGGCGCGGGCGGCGCCCAGTGTGGCGGCCAGATGCGGCACGCCGCTTTTGGTCTCGTCGGGATGCCCGACCGGCAAGCCGTTGCCTTCGCTGTCCATCTTACCGTTCAGGTTGAAATACAAACCCACGTCATAAGCCATCCGGCCGCTCCGGCAATAGGCTTCCAGTTTCTCAGCCTCGCCGAAGACGCGGCCGAATTCCCGGTACACCCGCCGGTCGTGCGTGCCGGCCGGGTCAATGGCATCGATCAGCAGGCAAGCGCCGTGATGCAGAAAGGTCAGCATGGTGCCCAAGGTCAGCAGATCCGGCGATTTGGTGCTGGTATGCTCGCTCAGGGCAGGATAGCAGCGGGAAGTCATGTATTCGAAGGGCTGGTTGCGGGTCAGGTTGTAATAGAGCTTGCAGGCGAAGGATTGTTCGGCGATACCGCCATAAAGATCGCCGCCGGCATAGTCGCTGGCCAGCGTGATGTTCTCGTTGACGCCAAAGCGCCAGTTATGCAGCGCGGTGG
>JAEXPB010000408.1 GCA_023438965.1 Bacillota bacterium
ATCATTATCTGGCTGAAGCCCGTCAATTTATCGCCAAGTACCGGGACACCGGATATGCCCTGGGGCTGGTCACCCGCATGGGTGCTTCCGGTGTGCTGAACAGCATGGGCGTCGACGGCTTTTCGTATGCCCTGGCGGATGATCCCGGGGTCATTGAAGAGCTCTTCGACCGCTATGTCGCCTGGGTCTGCGAATTGCTGGACAAGACCAGCGCGTTGGGCTTCGACTTCGTCAAGTTTGCAGACGATATTGCCTATAAGACCGGTCCGCTGTTCTCGCCGCAGGTCTTCCGGGAAATATTCCTGCCGCGCATGCGTCAGGTGGCCTCCCATGTCCGGCAACCCTGGATTTATCACAGCGACGGCAATCTGCTGCCGCTCTTTGAGGACTTGCTTTCCCTGGGCATGAATGCGGTCAATCCGATTGAACCGGGAGCCATGGACATTGACTTCATCAAAGAGAAGTACGGCCGCCGGATCTGCCTGCACGGCAACATCGACCTGCACTATACGCTGACCCGGGGCACCCCGGCGGAAGTCGAGGCGGAAGTGCGGCAGCGCATCGAGAGAATCGGCCGCGGCGGCGGCTATATCCTGGCCAGTGCCAATTCGATCACGGATTATTGCAAAGTCGAGAATGTCCTGGCCATGCGGGACGCGTTCGTGAAATACCGCGATTACCGCTGAAGGCCCCCGGCTTGAATGAGCCGCCGGACCTATCGGCATTAAACAAGCCAAGGGGGCATCTCAAACGCGATGTTGAGCTGCCCCTTTTGGTTATATGCCGTTGGCCGCTTATTTTTTCAGGCGAATCACGTTCCAGGACAGCGCGGGCAGTTCGACGGCCAGGCGGCCCTGGTCGACCTGGCCGATTGCCCGGCGGGACGGCGCGACTGCGTGCGGGTTCTGCAGCGTGTTGACCGCCTTGATGTCGAAACCGGCCATGACCAGGTGCTCGATCGGCTGGTAACCCGGGAAGTCCATCAGGCTGACCTGCAGTTCGTGGGCGTCGGCGGGCGCCCGGTTAACGGCGAAGACGGTGATCTCACCGGCGGCTTCGTTCCAGACCGCAACGCTCTCCAGGTAGGGGACGTCGGTATAGGCGGTGCCGTCGTATTTTTCCGCGCGGATGACCGGCGTGAGGACCACGCCGCGGCCATACCGGGACGCGTGCAGGTAGGGGTAGTAGATGGTCTGGGCCCAGGCACCGCCGCCGGTGGCGGTCATGATCGGGGCGATGACATTGACCAGCTGGGCCAGGCAGGCAACCTTGACCCGGTCGGCGTGCTTGAGCAGCGAGATCAGCATGCAGCCGACGACCAGGGCGTCCTCAAAGGTGTAAATATCCTCCAGGAGCGGCGGCGCGAAGGTCCAGGGCTCCTGCCTGCGGTCGGCTTCTGAAGAATGGAACCAGACGTTCCACTCGTCAAAAGAAAGCATCATCTTCTTCTTGCTGCGTTTGCGGGCCTGCACATAATCGCAGATGCTGGCGACCTGCTCGATGAAGCGGTCCATGTCCAGCGAACGGGCCAGGAAATCCGGCAGGTGGTTGTCCCGGTTGTTATAATAGGTGTGCAGCGAGACATAGTCGACATCATTGTAGGTGTGGTCGAGGACGGTGGCTTCCCAGGCGGCAAAGGTTGGCATGCCCAAGTGGGAGCTGCCGCAGGCGACCAGTTCGATCGTCGGGTCGACGGTTTTCATGATCCGGGCGCTTTCGACGGCGATCCGGCCGTATTCTTCGGCAGTCTTATGGCCGATCTGCCAGGGGCCGTCCATTTCATTGCCCAGGCACCAAAGTTTGACGCCATGCGGCTGCAGGACACCGTTGGCCCGGCGCATGTCGCTGTAATAGGATCCGCGCGGGTGATTGCAGTACTCGACCAGGTTGCGGGCTTCGTCCGGACCGCGGGTACCCAGGTTGATGGCCAGCATAGGCGCGGTGCCGGCCGCCCTGGTCCAGGCGCAGAATTCGTCGGTGCCGAAAAGATTGGGCTCGAGGGATTTCCAGGCCAGTTCGAGCTTCTTGGGCCGGTTTTCCTGCGGACCGATGCCGTCCTCCCAATTGTAGCCGGAGACGAAATTGCCGCCGGGATAGCGGACGACCGGCACGTCAACCTGGCGGATCAGGTCGATGACATCCTGCCGGAAGCCCTGATCGTCAGCCGTGGGATGCTCCGGTTCGTAAATGCCGCCGTAAACGGCGCGTCCCAGGTGCTCGATGAATGAGCCGAAGATCCGGTTGTCGACCGGGCTGATCTGGAATTCGCGGGCGATGGTCAAACTGGCTTTCTTCATGGGCGATCCTCCGGTTTTTTGATTATAATTAATGTTAATATTAATTATATTAACTTGTCCAAAAGTGCGACATAACGATCCTATCTGGCATTCTATAACATTATTGCTCAGCAATCAAGACCTGTGGGCTGGCATATTTGATTGACATCTTGTGCGCTGGGCGTACACTTGATATAATAATTAACATATATATAAAATAAAAGCCGAGGTTAAACCATGCATCTGGATTTTTCCGACCAAAGCCTGCCGGTTTTCGAAGCCCTGGCCAGCCCGGTTCGCCTGCAGATCATCCGCCGGCTCAGCCAGGCGCCGGCCAATGTGCAGAGTCTGGCTGTCGCCCTGGGCTTGAGCTGCGCCATCACGACCATGCATGTCCGGAAGCTGGCGGCAGCCGGCTTGATTCGCTGCACCAGCCAGCCGGGCAGGCACGGGCGCCAGAAAATCTGCTCCTTCGAGCTGACCGAGCTGACTTTCGACCTGCCGCCGCAGCAGGCCCGGCCGCGGCCCGGCCATGAATTTTCCCTGCCGGTCGGCCACTATACCGACATTAGCGTCCAGCCGACCTGCGGCCTGGCGACGACCCGGCAGTTGATCGGCGCCTTCGACGATGTTCGGACCTTCCTCGACCCGGAACGTGTCGACGCCGGGTTGCTCTGGTTTGGCCAGGGCTATGTCGAATATACGCTGCCGGTCTATTTGTCGCCGGATCATGAGGCGGAGGAATTGCTGATCACCCTGGAGCTGGGGTCGGAATACCCGCTCAGCCGGAATGACTGGCCCTCGGAGATCACCTTCACGATCAACGGCGTGCGGGTCGGCAGCTGGATCAGCCCGGGTGACCTGGCCGACCGCCGCGGCATCTACACGCCCGCCTGGTGGGGTGACCAGCTCAACCAGCACGGGATCCTCAACCGGCTGTCCGTGCGAGATTCCGGCACCTGGCTGAACAACCGCCAGATCTCGGCGGTAACGCTGGCGGACCTGAACCTGCGCGGCCACCAGTTCACCCTGCGCCTGTCGGTCGAGCCCGACGCCCGCTACATTGGCGGACTGACCCTGTTCGGCAAAGGCTTCGGCGATTATGACCAGGACATCCTGGTCACCTTGTACGAGCGGCCGGCTGTCCATTGTCCGGCCCGGGCACCTATGATATGATGTTACCGGACCCTGAATTGCGAGAACGAATGAAAAGAGGGATTTCCATGCATGATGTCACCGCGTTGGGTGAATTGCTGATTGATTTCACGCCGGCGGGCCTGTCGCCGCAGAATAAGCCGCTTTTTGAGCAGAATCCCGGCGGCGCGCCGGCGAACGTCCTGGCCTGCCTGAGCCGGCTGGGCCGCCAGACCGCCTTCATCGGCAAGGTGGGCGCCGATCAGTTTGGTTACAGCCTGAAGTCGACCCTGGATGAGGTCGGCGTTTCAACCCGGGGCCTGGTCATGACGGATAAATGTCATACAACATTGGCTTTTGTGCATTTGAATGCGCAAGGCGACCGTTCTTTTTCCTTTTACCGCAATCCCGGCGCCGACTTGCTGCTCGAGCCAGGCGAATTGTCCTATAACCTGATCGATGACTGCCAGATTTTCCACTTCGGTTCCGTCTCCATGACGGCTGATCCCGCCCGGCAGGCGACGCTGACAGCCGTCCGCTATGCCAAAGAACAGGGCAAGACGATCTCCTATGATCCCAATCTGCGGCTGCCGCTGTGGCCTTCGCCGGAAATCGCCCGCATGCACATCCTGCAGGCGATGCCACTGGCCGATATCGTCAAGATTTCCGAGGAAGAGCTGCTGTTCCTGACCGGCGAGAACGACCTGAACCAGGGTGCTGAATTCCTTCTGCGCCAATATGATCTCCAGCTGGTCCTGATCACGCTCGGTCCGAAAGGCGCCTATGCGCGGACCATGGCCAGCGAAGCCCGGCGGCCGGCGTATGATGTCAAGACCATCGACACGACCGGCGCCGGCGACGCTTTCACCGGCGGTTTCCTGTACCAGCTGCTGCAGTCCGGCAAGACGCTCAGCGAGCTGACCGACGCGGACCTTGGCGACTTCCTGGCCTTCGCCAACGCCACCGGCTCGCTCACGACGACGCGCAAAGGGGCGATCCCGGCGCTGCCGACCCTGGGTGAGGTTGAAGACTGCATGCTCCGGCTGCCGCAGATGGATTGACGCCGGATGAATTATATAGTCTTCGATTTGGAGTGGAACGTCGCCGGCAAGGTAAATAAAGTCGACCCGACTGTCCAGGCCGCGATTCCTTTTGAGATTATCGAGATCGGCGCGGTTAAGCTGGATGCGGAATTCCGTCAGGTCAGCAAGTTCAGCGTCTGCATCCGTCCCCGGATCTATCCGGTGCTGTCCGGGCCGGTAGCCGCGGTGACCCGCCGGCTGCAGCAAAGCCTGAAGTATGGGCTGTCTTTTCCGGACGCAGCCCGCGGCTTTCTCGACTGGTGCGGCGAAGACTACCTGTTCTGCACCTGGAGCGAAAGCGACACCTCGGCGCTGAAAATGAACCTGAAATACTATCAGCTGGCTGATCAGCTGCAAGTGCGCTGCCTGGATGTCCAGTTCCTGTTTGCCGAACTGATCGAACAGGAGGATATCCAGCGCAGCATCGAATATGCGGTGGATTTTCTCCGCCTGCCCAAGAACCAGCCGTTCCATCAGGCGGTCAACGACGCGTACTACACCGGGCAGATCCTGGCCGGGATAGCCCGGATCCTGCAGGCGGAAAAACCGGGGCTGCCTTTTACCGAGCGTTATGCTTTCGATCCGAATCTCAATCGTTCCAGCCAGCTGGTCTTGAATGGCCATCAATCCGTCGAAGCCGCCCTCGAAGAATTGCGGGAGCAGGCCCTGACCTGCCCGGCCTGCAGCCTGCCGCTGCTGCTGCGCCAGGACTGGCAGCGCGACGGCGGCAAGGCGCTGGCGGCCTTTACCTGCCCGGAGCATGGCCGTGTCATCGGCAAGAGCCGCTTCCGGATCCGTAACGGCAACCAGGTGC
>JAEXPB010000002.1 GCA_023438965.1 Bacillota bacterium
ACCACAGCACAATCAGCTTGCGGCTGGGTGAAGAGCGGATGCCGACCGGACTCCGGAAATTCGGCGCCCTGTTGGGCGACCTGGTCGAAGTCGGCTGCAACAGCGTCCTCAATCCCGGCACCATTGTCGGCCGCTGCACCCAGATCTATCCGCTGTCGATGGTTCGCGGTTATGTGCCCGGCAACAGCATTTTCAAGCAGAATGGCGAGATCGTGCCCAAAGAGGCTTGAAGAGCAGCTAATCCGCCGGCGCGGCAGCTATCGGTTGCACCTTGGCCAGGCCCCGGTCGTTCCGCCCGAAAAAAACGCCGCCGTTCTTCCCTCCTTGAGGTGAAGTCCGGCGGCGTTTTTGAGGCGCGGGGATACGGATCAGAAATTGTCCTTCAACAGTTCGAAATAGGCTTTCGGGTGTTTGCAGGCCGGGCAGAGCTCCGGCGCCGACGCGCCTTCGTGCACATAACCGCAATTGCTGCAAATCCACGCAGTGGCTGTCGGTTTGCTGAAGACCTGGTCTTGTTTGATGTTGTCGGCCAGCTTCAGGTAACGGGCCTCGTGATGACCTTCGACTTTGGCGATCATGCGGAAAGAAGCGGCGACATCCCGGAAGCCTTCCTGCTCGGCGATCGCGGCAAAATTCTTGTACAGGTCGGTCCATTCCTCATGCTCGCCGGCTGCCGCTGCGATCAGGTTTTCGTAAGTGCTGCCATAGGCTACCGGATAGGTGGCGGTGATTTCAATCGGAACCGCCGCATGGGTGCCGCCCAGCCCATTGTCAAGGTGCTTGTAAAAGACCTTGGCATGTTCTTTCTCATTGTTGGCTGTCTCGGTGAAAATGGCTTCAATCTGGTTAAAGCCTTCTTTCCGGGCCACCGAAGCGAAATAAGTATAACGATTCCGGGCCTGGGATTCACCAGCGAAAGCTTTCATCAGGTTGGTCAGGGTTTTCGTTCCTGCGAGTGTCGACATGTTGGCCTCCTTTCGTTTCGTCCGAGCGAAACTGCAGCTGTCATGATCAGTCCGGATCGATTCCGGCTGTCTCCATTATATCGTAATTCTCCGGTTGTGCCAAACCGGCCGGCCGGCAGCTTTGCGGCACCAGCTGCGTCAGGGCACGGGGGTCCGGCTGGCGGAAGTCGGACCACGGCGGCCCGGCCGGGGGCTGCGCCGCGAATTCCAGCCATTCCCTGGTCGTAGGATGGTAAAGACCCAATAGACAGGCAAAAAGGGCGATATCCTCCGGTTTGCCGGCCGGCCGCACGCCGGCGGCCCCATAGCGTCGATCGCCGATCAGCGGCCAGCGACGGGAGGCGAACTGGACGCGAATCTGGTGACCGCGGCCGGTGCCCAGCCGGATGGCCACCAGGGAACGATTCAGGTCGGATCGGGTTTCCAGCACGCAATAATCCAGCCAGGCCGGCTGGCCCTGACCGGCCGGGACTACCCGGACCTGGCGGGTGGCCGGATCCTGCAGCAGATGATCGTGCAGACAGCCGGACACTGGCTGCGGGCATCCCTGCACCACCGCCAGGTAATACTTGGCCAGCTGATGATCGCGCACCTGAGCAGACAGCCGGCTGGCGCACTTGGAGGTCCGGGCGAAGGCCATCACGCCGCCGACCGGCTGGTCCAACCGGTGCACGAGGCCGAGAAACACCTCGCCGGGTTTCTGAAAGCGGATTTTGATGTCCGCCTTCAACAAACCGAGCATGTCCGGCGTCGCGCTGCCATCGGCCTGGGACAAGACGCCGGGCGGCTTCAGCGCGATCAGCAGATGATTGTCTTCATACAGGATGACCGGCGTCAGGTCGCTGCGGCTCATGGCTGCCAGCGGCCGGTACAGCCGCAGGGCAGGATCAGCTGACGCCGGGTCGCCGGCAGGCCGAGTTCCTCGGCTTCCGTGCGGCCGCCGCGCAGCGGGCGGATCACCAGCCCCAGGATGGTGGCCAGGACAGCCGGCGCCAAACCGGTGGTATACGAATTGATCAGGAAGAAAAGCGGCTGGTCGGACAACAGGGCGGCACTTCGCTCCACCAGGCCATACAGGGCGTCCTCCAGCTTCCAGAGCTCGCCGGACGGCCCGCGGCCATACGCGGGGGGATCCATGATGATGCCGTCATAGCGCCGGCCGCGCCGGGTTTCCCGTTCCACAAACTTCTGGGCATCATCTGTAAAATAGCGGACGTAATGCTCGCCCAGGCCGGATAAGGCCAGGTTCTCCCGGGCGCGGGCATTCATGCCTTTGGAGGCGTCCAGATGGACCACCTCGCCAGCGCCCGCGGCAACACAGGCTACCGTCGCCGCGCCGGTATAGGCGAACAGGTTCAGAATCCTGACTTCCCGGCCGCCCTGCACGGCGCCGCGGATGGCCCGGCCGCAGAAATCCCAGTTGGGCGCCTGTTCGGGGAAAAGCCCGGTATGTTTGAAACCGGTCGGCTCGATCCGAAAGGTCAATTCGCCGGCCGCACCCGGATATCGGATATCCCAGGTTGGCGGATGCTCGCGGAATTTCTGCCAATAGCCGCCGCCGGTCTGGCTGCGGTGATAGAGGGCGTCCGGTCGCGGCCAGGGCTCATGCGGCCAGATGGCCTGCGGATCGGGCCGCTGCAGCACGACGTTCCCCCACCGTTCGATTTTCTCGCCATCGCCGGCGTCGAGCAATTCATAATCCTGCCACTGATCTGCCAAATACATAGCCAGTCCATCCTTCTTGACACTAGCCGGTTCCGGCAACCGGTCCGGCCAGGTATCATTATAGCCTATCGCGCACAATATGAACAATCATGGCGAAGTGCCACAGGACAACCGTTTTGGTTTATAATGAATTCAAGGTCCCTACGGACCGGCATCAACCGCAAAGGTGGCATGAACATGGCCAAAGTTCCGCATATTCTGATCTGTGATGATGATCCGGTCGTCCATGAATCACTGGGTCTGTACCTGACCGCCGAGCGTTTCACGCACAGCTCAGCCTACGACGGCGAACAGGCTCTGCAAAAAGCCGAATCCGACCACCCTGATCTGGTCATCCTGGATTTGATGATGCCCAAGCTGTCCGGCACCGAGGTTTGCCGGGAGATTCGCCGCCGCAGCTCCGTACCGATTATCATGCTGACCGCCAAGGG
>JAEXPB010000264.1 GCA_023438965.1 Bacillota bacterium
GGTATCGTCCCCGGCAACCGGCCGGCGGTCAGCCAGGCGGCCAGGCCCGGGCACGTCATGTCTATGATAACAGATCCGCCGCAGGACGAAAAGAAGACGCGGCCGGTTCTGCACCAGCGTTTTTTCCAGAATATCATACAAATCGGCCAGAACGGCCAGCTCGGTCTCGTCGGGTGCAACCGGACTGAACAAAGCCTTCTCGGACCCTTCCAGCAGGACGGCCACGCTATCCTGCCGGCCGGCCAGCCAAGGCGTTTCAATCAGGACCCGTTCAAGCAGGCGCCGCGGCGTTTCCCAGATTTGGCGCTTGAACCCCAGTGCGTCCAGGATGGCCAGGATCTCCTGCCAATAGAAAACCGCCAGCCGCCGGTCATCGCCGAAACGGCGGCGCAGCCAGCCACGCTGGTGCCGCCGGCGGTATTGCCAGTATGATGCGGCCAGGTACATGGCGGGAAGCAGCAGCAGCGTCAGCAGCCACCAGGGCGACCAGCTGCTGATGAGCCAGCGGTTGTCCGGCAGCGGCCCGATGGTTGGCAGCGGCGTCAGGTCCGGATTATCTTCCGGCGTCGGCGTGGCTTCGGCTTCGGGCGTGACGGTGACCTCGGCGCCGGGTGACGGCGTAGCATTGGGTTCGCTTGCCGGACCGCCCGGTGTGGCATCGATCGGAATCCAGCCAATGCCGGCCAGATAGATCTCGCTCCAGGCATGGGCCTGCAGGCCGGTGACTGTCCGGGCTGTCTCGCCGGCTGCGGCAGCCGGCGGCCCATAATAGCCCTCGACATAACGGGCCGGTATGCCGGCCAGCCGGCATAGCATGGTCATCGCCGTGGCAAAGTACACGCAATAACCTTCCTTGGTTTGCAGGAACCAGCTGACAAAATCCACGTCGGCCGGCGGCACTGCGACATTCAGGTTGTAGACGCAAGCGGTCTGCAGATATTCTTTAATATTCAGGGCTTGCAGATAGGGGTTGCCGGCCTTGCCGGCCAGCTGCACCGCCAGTGTCCGCAAAGATCCGCCGGCGGCGTAGAGAGGGCTGGACGGCAATTGCAGATAGCGGTCGCCGACCTGGGCATAGCGATCTTGCTCTTCCTGGCTGAGATTCAGTTGGATCCGTCCGATCGACAAGATCAAGTCTGAATTGCCGGTGACAAAAATCCGGGTTTCGGCGGCAATCGTCTGGCCGACCGGCAGCCAGCCGTCGGTGAACATTTGGCCGGAGGCGTCAAAGAACAACTGCAGGCCGGATGCGTCAGGCAGGACTGCCGCCAGAGGCCGGCCGGCCAGAAAAACAGTCTGAAAGGGCACGCTGACCGGTGTGACACGATACTGGACGACATCGATGAAGCCGGAAGGATTGAGCAGACGGCGCTGCATGTCTGGCATGTCCAGGTCGAAGGCCCTTGTCCGGTCTTGTTCCCAGAGCGGGCTGTCAAAGCGCAAGACCTGGCCGGTGCTGTCGCGCCGCCAGCTCTTCCCGTCATAAGTGCGGCTGACGGCCCCGCGCAGAAGCATTGGCCGCGGATCGCCGTCGACCTGCATGACCGGCTGGTTCGAGAGACGGACCGGACCGCCCAGCCGGTCGACCAGCGGGTAATAGCCGGCGGTCAGGATCGAGAAATCCTCGAAGATCCGGGTGCCGCCGGACTGGATGGTCGTAATCCGGCCCCAGATGTCATCGGCCAGGTCTTCCAAAACTTTGACGCGGAAAATCGTCGGCGGCATCAGGATCGAAAGACCGAAGGCCAGGCTCATGGCCAGCGCTGCCAGCGGCAGCGACTGCAGCATGAAGCGGGCCTGCGCCGGATGCCGCCGCCAGCCCAAATGCCGGAACGTCCGCTTCTGCTGGCGGGCGCATGCGGCGATCACCGCCAGGCCGGCCAGGAACATCCAGGGATAGAGAATCCGGCGTGACAAGCCGATATTCAGGCTGCTGACCAGAATCAGGATCAGCATGGACAGCAGCGGCAGGCTGAAGCGGGCCAGCAGCACATAGCTCAAGGCCATCAGGGCCAGGCTGATCAGCAGCGCCAGGAAGGTCAGCTCCGCATCGGAACCCGTGGTTTGACCGCTCAGCCAGCCGGCCGCCCAGTTCAGCCAATCCTGGATCCGGGCAGATAGCCGGCCGGCATCATCGAGCCAGCGTTCCCGGTACCAATAGGCGGTCAGCGAACCGACCAACAGAAAGCCGGCCAGGCCGGCCAGGCTATAGCGCTGCCAGGTCAGGGCAGCGAGCAGCAGCAGGAGAATCAAGCCGGCCAGACCCTGCCGGACCGGATCAACGGGCAGATGGTTCAGCTTCAGGACCAACTGGCCGATTGCCAGACCGTACAGCCAAGCCAGGACGATCTTGACCAGGACGCCGGCCAGACGGCTTTTGTGCAACAGACTATCTTCACGGGACATCGCTTTGTCCTCCGGCTGGGCTAATGCGGATGCAGGGGATCCGCTGAGCCGCCAGAACCGCCAATGCCGCATCCTCCGCCGCATCGCCGGCTGCATCGCCGACCAGGATCAGCGAAGTCAGGACGCCGCGGTTCTGCAGATCCTGCAGCTGCCTGGCTGCAGCCTCGCTCAAATGGCAGGCCAGCAGAATGACAAACCAGGCCGGTTGATTGTGCGCCGTCTCTTCTTGCAGCACCAGGTCGGCCGGCCAGCCGTCAGCCCAGTCCAGGTCGGTCAAGGCATATTGCATGGCACGCAGATCGCCGGTTGCCGTGGTCAGGTGCTCATGCCGGCCATCGGCCTGATAGGCTACAACCCGCAAATGGTTGCCGGTGGCCAGCGCCATCTGGATCAGGTACGCCGCCCGATCCATATAGAAATCGCCCAGCGTCAGGCCGGCCCGATTGCCGGACGACCCGGTCGGCCGTTCCAGATCAAGCACGAGCAGGCCTTCGCGCTGGATCGGGTTTTCAAATTCCTTGATCATGATTTCATTGAGCCGGGCGCTGACTTTCCAGTGCGTGCGTTTCAGGGAGTCTCCTGGCCGGTGGGCGCGTAAATTGGCCACCGCGTCGATTTCATCGCCGTAATTCTGGGTTTGCCGATGCTGCCAGTCCGCCAGCAGGCTGGCCAGGTCCTCGGTCCCCGGGATGACCTCCGGATGCGGCAGGATGCAGCAGGTCGGCATCTGGCGGCGGCAGACGGCCCGGCTGCGCAGCGGCAGATAGAAAAGTCCCAGGACATCCCGGGCGCGGATACTGCTGATCCCGACCGGATAATGCCCGCGATGCCGGCAATCGACTTCGACGGCCAATTCGGCCGGCACTCCGGCCAGCAGCGGCAGGGTATGCCGTTCATAGATGATCTGGCCGCGTAAACCCGGTTTGCCGATCACCAGATCCAGCTCCCCGTGCGACAGCCAGCCGTGCTGCCGCAGCGAGACCGTCAAACGGGCCGGCTCTCCCCGCTCGACATCGCCGGGGTCCAGGACCTGTGCGATGCTCAGGCGGCGGCCGGCCCAAAGGAGCTGCAGCGCCGAGAGCGGCGGCAGGAGCAGCAGGACGAAAAACAAGACGAAAAGCAGGCTGAAACCGCTATAGGCCAGAATCAGATAGACCAGAACGGTCAGCAGCGCATAGCTGAAACCGCGGCCGGTCATCATGCCTGGGGGACTGGTACCGATTGCAGGATCCCAGCCAGAATGTCAGCCAGGGCGATTTTACGCAAGCGCGCTTCCGGCCGGATCAACAGCCGATGGCTCATGACGGGTGAGGCCATTTCCAGGACGTCGTCGGGCAGGATGTAATCGCGGGCTTGCAGCAGAGCCCGGCCGCGCGCCGCCAGAAGCAGCATCAAAGCGCCGCGGGGGCTGACACCCAGCAA
Organism: Bacillota bacterium; assembly: GCA_023438965.1. GTDB lineage: Bacteria > Bacillota > Clostridia > Saccharofermentanales > UBA5734 > UBA8949. The sequence continues at coordinate 3,829 of JAEXPB010000264.1, forward strand.
AAGGTCGGGATGCTGCCGGGACGCCTGGGCGATCATGGCAATATAGCGGCGGATCGATTCGGCGCAGTAGATGCTTAAAACAGTTTCCTGCAAATCGAGCAGCTCGGTCGAGCTGACGACCGCGCCCAGTGTTTTCAGCGGTGAATGACCGGAGAAACGGGCGTAGATCTCCATTTCCTCCTGCAAGGTCGGATAACCAAGGGACACCTTGAGCATAAAACGGTCCAGTTGGGCTTCCGGCAACGGATAGGTGCCCACCTGCTCGATCGGGTTCTGGGTGGCCAGTACCATGAACGGCTTCGGCACCGGATAAGTGGTGCCGTCCACCGTCACCTGGCTCTCCTGCATGGCTTCCAGGAGGCTGGATTGGGTTTTGGGCGAAGTCCGGTTGATTTCGTCCGCCAGAATCAACTGACTCATGATGGCGCCGGGATGGAATTCGAACTGGCCGGATTTCTGGTTGTACAGCGAAAAACCGGTGATGTCGGACGGCATGACATCCGGCGTGAACTGGATCCGGCGGAAGGTCAATCCCAGCGAGCGGGCCAGCGAGGAAACCAGCGTGGTCTTGCCGATACCCGGAATGTCCTCCAGCAGGACATGACCGCGGCTGACCAGGGCGATCAACAGCAAATCGAGCGTGTCCTGCTTGCCGATCATCACTTTGCCGATATTGTCCCGGATCTTCTGGATCAGTTGCTGGGCAGTCTGCAAATCCATAGGGGTCCTTCTTTCGATGGCGGTCCGGCCGGAGCGGCTCAGACCTGGTCGGCGATCTTCAGTACCAGCTCTTTCGATTCATCCCAGCCCAGGCAGGCATCGGTGATCGAACGGCCAAAGGCATGCTCGCCGACTTGCTGGCAGCCTTCGACCAGATAGCTTTCGATCATGAAGCCCTTGACCAGCTGGCGGATATCCTCAGACAGGCGCCGGCTGTGCAGGACTTCCTGGACAATGCGGGGCTGTTCCTGATATTGCTTGTCCGAATTGGCGTGATTGGTGTCCACGACGCACATCGGATTGACCAGGTCCCGCTTGGCATACAGGCTGCTGAGCAGCTTCAGGTTTTCATAATGGTAGTTGGGGATGCTCTGGCCGTACATGTTGACGGCGCCGCGCAGGATGGTATGGGCCAGCGGGTTGCCGGACGTCCGGACCGCCCAGCCCTGATAG
>JAEXPB010000075.1 GCA_023438965.1 Bacillota bacterium
CTTCAGCCAATCGCGCGCGGCGGTCACTGCCGAGCTTCGCTACCAGCTCAATGCCATTTCCGAACGGGTGATCGCCGATTACCAGCGCCGCCAGCTCGCCAACCTGACGAACGCCCAATGGGCCAACAGCACAAATGCCAGTACCGAAGAGGCCTGGTCAGGCATTCGGGTGGCCGCTTATCAGCCAGCTGGCGGTGTCACGGCTTACGACGCTTCGCTGGGCTGGTCTGATCCGGCTGCCGCGGAGCGGATCGGCGAACGGGCCAATCAGGTATTGGCCGGCCAACGGATCTTCTGGCTGACCGGCGACCTGGCCAATCTGGCCGTCCCGGTCCGGTTGCAGGCCGGCCAGATGGCCATTCTGCTGATCAGCCTGCCGCGCCGCAGCCCTTCGGCATTGTTCCAGACCTACGGCTGGCCGGCTTTGCTGACGTTGCTGGCGGTCGGCCTGCCGACGCTCGCTCTGGCCTGGCTAATCATCCGCCGGATCACCCGGCCGGTTTCCCGGATGGTGCAGGTGGCTGATGCCATTGCCCAGGGAGATTACCAGCAGCAGAGCCAATATCAATCGGCTGATGAAGTCGGCGTTCTCGGTCAGGCCCTGAACCAGATGGGTACTCGTCTGGCCGCCGCTGAACAAGCCCGCAAGCTGGTCCTGGCCGGATTGTCGCATGAGCTGCGTACGCCGCTGACCACGATCAAGGCGAATGTCCGGGCCATTCAGGACGGAATCATATCCGCCGTGGAGCTGCCGGATTTCCTGGATGATACCGTGACGGAAATTGACCGCTTGCGCGGCCTGGTCGACAACCTCCTGCTGGCGGCCGATCCGGCGCTGGTTCGGACCGGCCGTCGCCAGCCGGCCGACCTGTCCGGGCTGGTCCGGCTGGCGCTGCGGCAGATGCAGGTTCGGGCCAGTCAGTCCGGGCTGACCTGGCTGGCGGACTTGCCGGAAAACGCGCCGGCGGAAGTCGATGAAACGCAAATACGACAGCTGCTGTTCAATCTGCTGGATAATGCCCTGCGCTTCAGCCCCCCGGATAACGTCATCCGCGTCCAGTTGCGCGCGGACAGCGACGGCTGGCTGCTGACTGTCAACAACCGTGGCCCAGTCATTTCCCCCGAGCTGCTGCCGCATGTTTTTGAACCGCTGGTCAAGGATCCGCAAAGCAGCGGTTCCGGCCTGGGTCTGTACATATGCCGGCGGATTGCCGAGATCCATCGCGGTCGCATCGCCCTGCAATCCGATCCGGCTGAAGGCACAACTGTGCGGGTTTGGCTGCCCGGCGCCGGAAATATCGCGGAAACATTTTTGCACTAGACTGGAATCAGGACCGGAATATCCGGCATATCTGGCCAGCCGCGGATCCGGCAGGAGGGTGCCATGTTCAACAAGGGCAGGTTCGTTCGATTGATCGTCATGGTGATGCTGTTGCCCGGCCTATCCGGCTGCGCCGGATTTCCGACCAGTCCGGCTTCATCCGGCCAGCCGTCTTCGTCTGTCGTGGCTGCCTTGCCAGCCAGCCGGCAGGACAAGACGGTTCAGCCGCGACTGGTCTTCCTGCCGCGCGACAATGCTTTCGCGACATGGTGGACCGGGGTCGTCAGCGACGGCTGGATCGGTGCCGGCCAACATTATGCCGGCAGCCAGGGGATGGCGGCGCGGGTTGATTATTACAGCCAGGATGGCCAGCTGCGCTGGTCCTACCGCGGTGCGGCCAGCGGCAGCAACAGCGCGTGCTATCTCTGCGCGACCCGGCGGGCCGATGGCGCATTGATTGTCGGCGGCCGCTTTTCCGATGGCACGAATCCCGATCAGGGTTCGGTGACTGCCTTTGGCCCCGGCGGCGAGATCCTTTGGACCACCCTGATCGATTATCCGACGGATGTGAATCTGGGCCTGACCGCCGCCCACTGCCTGATCACCGCGGATGACCGGATCCTGGTCATTCTGGATACAACCCTGTACAACGCCGCGACCGGCACGCAGCCCAGCCTGGTGACCTGCCTGGATGCCACCGGCCGTCAGCTCTGGCAGGTCAAGCTTGATTTCGGCGGCATGACTTACGGCCATCAAGCCGTGCTCGCAGAAGACAACGGTATTTACCTGGCTGTTTATGGCTTTGCCCGCAGCGGCAATCAGCTGTCAACCGAATATAATTGGCTGGTCCGGCTGGATCGCACCGGCAAAGAAGTCTGGCGCCTATCCCTGGCGGATGCCAGCTACCAATATCAGGCGGCCAGTTTGGCCCGCGACAATGACGGCCACCTCTACTTGTCCTGTTCGGCCCGTTATATCGGCGCGACGCCGACACCGACGATGCCGGCCGCCAAGACCGCGGAATTCCATGATCGCTATCGTTCGCTGGCCTGGAATCCGGCAGCGCTGTTGAAGATCGACAGCGCCGGCCGGATCGAATGGACCAAATTACTGAACGGCGAATTCGGCGCCTCCGGCGGCCAGGTGTTCTGCGATCAGAAGACGGTTTATTGGCGGGCAACCTTGGTTGATGACATCGTTCCGCCATATATTTTCATGAGCGTGGACCACCGGTCGGTCACGCATGAAGTCCTGGCATTGCTCGGGGCAGCCGCCAAGGATTTTAGTTATTGCCAGTTCAGCCAGACGGAGTCCGGTGATCAGCTGGTCCAGCGGATCGAGAATGGCCAGCCGGTTCTGATCGGGGTCGAACCGTTTATCCCGCCGCCGGAATGGGCGACGGAAACCTTCATCCCCGGACAGGGCTGATTATTCCCTTCAGATCGCCTGCAGGATTAATCCGGGCATTTCACTGGCGCAGGTCTGGACTGTCAGGCCGATTTCATGGATCAAGTCGCCGTCCAGGACCACCCGGTTGCCCTTCAGGCCAACACGACCGGTTATATCCACCGCTTCGGCGGCGCAAAGATCCTGGGCCCAGATCTGGCGGCCCTCGGCTTTATCTGCCAGTTCAATCGTCAACGTCCGGTATTCGCCGAAAATACCGATCGGATTCAAAATGCTGCCGCCCTGCACCGTGATGTCGGCCGGGATCTTGTTGCAGACGGAACCGCCGATGGTACGCGGGGCGGCATAAACAGCCAGTGCCTTGGTCAGGGGATGGATCGAACAGAGCACAAAGGGCGGTTCGTCAAAATCCGCCCGGACTTCCGGCAAAGGCATATTGCGGCTGATCGCCGCCGGACAGTCCTGGACGACCAGCCGGCCGGACATATTGGGCCACGGATTGCCCGGTTGCACCGGGTATTGATAGGCATCCTGCAGCAGGCGCGGCGATACCTGGTAATGGGTGTCCATCACCGCGAACGGCGGCGCGATGCGCTGCCAGTGCAGCGCCCGGCTGACCTCGGTCATCGGTGTCTCCAGCGGCGAGTGATAATGGTAGGCCGGATCGCTTTCGATGCCGAACAGTCGCATGATGCCCAGCGACATCCCCAGCGCTGCGCCGATGTAGACCGGATCCTCGATATTCAGGACGCTCAGGCAATCGCGGAAATGATCCCGGCAGGCCAGCAGCGCTTCCGCCGTCCGGGCGATCGTGGTGGTATGGCGGAACTGGGGACTGGCATCGTAAACCCGGAAATAGTCGCCGTGCGACAGATAGAAAGAGATCGCCGCCAGGCGTTTCTCATATTCCGGTGTGCATTGCTGGCTGGCCCGGATATCGAAGGGGCTTTGGGTGAAGGCTTGCTCGATCTTCAGCTGGGGCGCGTGCAAACGGGCGTTGCGGTATAGCATGGCCCGGTAGGCAGGGTCATGCGCCCGCTTGCCCCAATCGACCTTCCAGTAACGGATACCGGCCTGACGACACCAGTCCAGGCGCTCGATCCAGTAGGCTTCAGCCTCCGCCGTTGACGGATCGGGCTGGCCCGGACCGGCCACCTGCGGCGCGATCCAGAGTCCCAAACCCTGATAGCCCAAGCTCTTGACCTTGTCACTCAGTTTTTGCAGCCGCTCGACCGGCGTGCCCGTGAAAGACGGGAAACGTTCGCTATCGAGGATGAGCGAGCCGTAGGCATGCAAATCGTCATTACCGCCATTCTGCCAGCTCGGTTTCAGGTCATACGGAATATCCCAGCCGTCATCCAGGACGACAATCAGGTCGCCGCGGATGGCC
>JAEXPB010000274.1 GCA_023438965.1 Bacillota bacterium
CTGAAAGGGTCCGCGCCTTTTAAAACATGAAGGGACATGATGACGCCATCGAAGGGCCTGGACGCGGCCAGGCCGGCCAGGTGACCGGTCAGGTGCGGCAGATAGCCGACCTCCACGCCAATGAACAGCCGGGCGGCGTCAGCCGGACGCGCGGCCTGGACCGGCGGCAGAACCCGGAAGTAGGCATCCAGGTCGAAGATGTCCTCCCGGCAGGCATAGAACATATCTTTCTCCCAGTGATCGGTGACACAGACGCCGGCCAGGCCTTGCCGGTCGGCCGAGGCCAGCAGCTCGCTGATCGTCTGGCTGGCGTCCTCGGAGAAGGGGGCGATATGGCTGTGACTGTCGTAAAACATAACCTACCTCGACATGGTGGAGTATCTGAAAATAGATTATAATATATAACAATGCTGATTTGATAGCAAGATTTGATCAGCGACTCAGGAGGCAACAGATGACCAGACAATTAAAAACCAGACAAGACACCCCGGCGTCTCAAGAAAGCAAATCAGAGACGATCAAGGATCTGAAGAAGAAACTTTTGGCGGAATACCCGAATCTCTGGGATACCGCCAGTGCGGATGACCGGGAATTCGCCCAGTCGTTTGCCGAGGAATACAAGAAATTCATCGATCTGGCCAAGACTGAACGCGAGTTTGTCACGGTGGCGATCGAGACCCTGGAAAGCCTGGGTTATGCCGAACTCCAGACCCTGGCTGGCCTGCAGCCCGGCGACAAGGTTTACAAAGCTATCCGCGGCAAGGGCCTGGTGGCGGCCGTCATCGGCAAACAGCCGACGGCCGGCGGCTTCAATCTGGTCGGCGCGCATATCGATTCGCCGCGCCTCGATCTGAAGCCCAACCCGCTGTATGAAGACGGCGAAATGGTCTTCCTGAAAACGCATTACTACGGCGGCATCAAGAAATACCAATGGCCGGCCGTACCGCTGGCGCTCCACGGCATCGCCTTCCGGGCCGACGGCTCGCCGCTGGTCCTGAATATCGGCGAGGCTCCGGAAGATCCGGTCCTGACCATCACCGATCTGCTGCCGCACCTGGGCGCCGAGCAGATGAACCGCAAGGCGCCGGATATCATCAAGGCGGAAGAACTGAATGTGCTGATCGGCGGCATTCCGTATCCGGATCCCGATACCGCCGGCCGGTTCAAGCTGGGTCTGCTGCAGCTTTTGAACACCCAGTACGGTTTGATCGAGAAGGACCTGGTCAGCGCGGAAATCGAGCTGGTGCCCGCCGGGCAAGCCCGCGATGTCGGCCTGGACCGCAGCTTCATCGGCGCCTACGGCCAGGATGACCGCGTATGCGCGTTCCCGGCCCTGGCGGCGCTGACCGCGCTGGAAAAGCCGGACAAAACGGCGGTCTGCCTGCTCTTCGATAAAGAGGAGACCGGCAGTGACGGCAATACCGGCGCCCAGTCGCGTTCTTATGAAAACGCGCTGTACGAGATCTTCGCCAAATGCCAGCCCGGTGCCGCCGCCCTGGATTTCCAGCTGATGCTGGAGAATTGCCGGATGATGTCCGCCGATGTGACCAATGGCTTCGACCCGACTTTCGCTTCGGTTTCGGACAGCCGCAACAATTGCTATCTGGGCCACGGCATCGGCCTGGTCAAATATGTCGGCTCCCGCGGCAAGAGCGGCACCAGCGATGCCAACGGCGAGTTCTTCGCCCGGCTCATCCGCGTGCTCGGCGAGCAGAACATCCCCTGGCAGACCGGCGAGATGGGCAAGGTCGACGCCGGCGGCGGCGGAACGATCGCCAAGTATCTGGCCAACCTGGGCATCGAGGTGATCGACTGCGGCGTGCCGGTCTTGTCCATGCACTCGCCGTTCGAGGTGACCAGCAAGATCGATTTGTATTTCACTTACCTGGCCTACAAGGCCTTCCTGGAAAAGATCTGATGGCCGTTGCCCGGACTGCCGGCTGCACGCTGTGTCCCCGCCGCTGCCGGGCCGCCCGTACGGCGGCGGACCCGGGCCTTTGCGGCGCCGCCGAACCGCCGGACACATTCCGGGTTGCCCGCCTGATGGCCCATGCCTGGGAAGAACCCTGGATCAGCGGCAGCCGGGGATCGGGGGCGGTGTTTTTCAGCGGCTGCAGCCTGGGCTGCTGCTTTTGCCAGAACGCCGCGATCAGCCGGCTGGGACAGGGCGTGCCGCTCAGCCGGAGCGAGCTGGTCGACGCGTTGCTGCGCTTGCTGCGCATGGGCGTGCACAACCTTAATCTGGTGACCGGCAGCCATTACGCCGACCGGATTCCCGCGCTGATCCGCGACCTGCGCCGGGAAACGGAATGGCAGGCCCGTCCGGTGCCAGTCATCTGGAACAGCGGCGGATATGAAACAGTCGCCAGCCTGGAAAGCCTGGCCGAAACAGTTGACGTTTTCCTGCCCGACCTGAAATTCGCCGATGGCTGCCTCGCCGCCGAACTGGCGGCGGCACCGGATTATTTCGTCGTCGCCAGCCGGGCGGTCCTGGCCATGCACCGGCTTCGCCCGGAGATTCGGCTGGATGACGCCGGCCTGATGCTGAGCGGCATGATTATCCGCCACCTGGTCCTGCCGGGTCACTGGCGGGATTCCTGCCGGGTTCTGGATTTTCTGGCCGCCAATCTGCCGCTGGACACGCCGCTGTCCCTGATGTGCCAATATACGCCGCCGACAGGCGGCTGCGGCCTGCCGGACGG
>JAEXPB010000126.1 GCA_023438965.1 Bacillota bacterium
GCACCATGCTGGATGCTGTTCTCCAGGATCGGCTGGGTCATCAACTTGCCCATCCGGGCGTCCAGCAGCTCCGGCGGGATATCCCAGGTGACGGTCAAGTCGAGATCCTTGCGCATGCGCTGCACGTCGAGATAGACTTTCGCGTAGGTGATTTCTTCGCCGAGGGCGGTGAATGGCCCGGAGGGATCAAGCGCGTACTTGAGGATCAGGCACAGTTTCTCGATCATTTGGGCTTCTTTGCTCGCATAGCCGCGATTATGGATGCATTCCCAATAGATGGAATCCATCGTGTTCAGCAGGAAATGCGAGTTGATCTGCGTATGGCCATACAGCAATTCGATTTCCGATCGCAGCGCCTGTTCGGAATTCAAGGCTTGCTTGATTTCACAGAGGTCCAGCGAGTCGTTCATGATCTTGTGCGCAATGGTGATCAGGTCGGCGTCACCCTTCTCCAGCGTGGTCGTCAGCTTGGCGATATCTTGCCATTCAGCCGCCGAACTGGTTTGTTCGGTGGCGTGGATTACCTTGGCGACACCGGAAACATACCGGTGGTACTGGTTATAACTGATCATGAAGAAAATGATGATGAACAAGCAGAAGAGGACAAGCACACCAGTGAAAATCAGATAAAGCTGGTACAGCACCGTGCTTAATTCGGCGGTTTCCTTCACGACCAGGTAAAAAAGGCCGGAATCAGCCAGGTAATCGATCCGGTAGAGGATTTCCCGCTTGCCTTGCCGGATGGCGCCATAATTCTGCTCTTTCTCATCATCGGACTGGGTCTTGGCCACAAGTGTTTTGACGCTCGCGTCTTCAAGCAGGAGCTTGCCAACTTGCAGCGTCGACTCGGTGCGGGGATTGTATATCACGACCGATTCACCCTGGTTGAGCAACGCGTTGATCTCGTTGAGCAGCTGTGTCTGGTAGTAGTTGATGACAATATAGCCGCTGACTTTATTGCCGGACAACCAGTCGGTGGAGGTGATTTTCTGGTAGACGGTGATAATGGCCGTGTGATTCAGGTACGATGTCTCCACCGTTCGCCATTCAACTTCATAGGGTCCGGTCATGCCATAGCAGGCCGGGATCCAGCTTTGGTCCATCATGTCCCGGATAGATTCAACCTCGCCGTTGACCAACGCGTAAGGTGCGGCCGGATCGTCAAGCATGACATAGGCGGATTGGATATCCGGATTATATTGGATGCCTTTGTTGATATTCTTGCAGATATTGTTGGCAGAAAATACGGCGCTGTCAAAATGGGCTTCCGTATCAAACTGCTTGATAGACAGAAATGAATAATAGAACAGGTTTTGCAGCTTGACGAGGTAGGCCGTATCCGGTGCCAGATAACTGTCCTGGGCCATCAGGATGCCGTCGATATCGGTCGCGACGCTCTGCAGGTTGTTGATTTCCATCTTCCGGATATCATCGCTGATCTTGGTGCGCAGGATCGTGAATAGCGCAAAGCAGACCAGCAGCAAGGAAAAGCCAATTCCGAGCAGCACTTTGTACGAAAGGAAATTCGCGCGGGATCTGGTCATGGCTGGCGGCGGTCAGCCTGGATACTGCTGAAGCGCTGGCGATAGGCAGTCGGTGTGACCCCATAGATCTTCGTGAACGTCTTGGCGAAACTGACGGCGTTGGAATAGCCGACCAATTCGCAGACTTCATAAATATTCCGGTATTTATCGTCCTGCAGGAAAGCCAGGGCTTGCTTCATGCGCACCCGGGTCGTATAGCAGGAGAGATTCTCGCCGGTGTATTCCTTGAAAAATCGCGACAGGTAGCAGGGATTCATCTGGATAAAGTCGGCTGCGGACTCCAAAGTCGCCGTCCGGTAATTTTCCTGGATGTACGCCTTTATTTTGTTGATCTGCCGGGTCCGGATGCCGTCGTCGCCGCTTTCCGGCCGGTCGGCAGCAATGGACATTTCATCCAGCTGTTTTTTAATGACGGCAAGTTGGGTTTTGATTTCCGAATAGGTGGCCGGCTTGAGGAAATAGTACTTGACGCCGTAGGCCATGGCCTTGCGCGCATATTCGAAATCCTTGAAGCCGCTGATGAAGACGATGATCTCCCGGCGTTTCTGCTCCCACAACAGGCGGGCCAGCTCGATCCCGTCCATGACCGGCATCTTGATGTCGCTGATGATCAAATCCACGGGATTGGCCTGCAGAAATTGCCAGGCCGCCTGGCCGTCGTAGAACTTGTCGATGACCTGGAAGCCATGTTCTTCCCAGGGAAAGTAATTGCCCAGGCTGTTCGACGTGCCGGCGTCATCATCGACAATAATCAGCTTATACATTACCCCAACTCCTTCAGTAAGCGAACAAGCAGGCTCAAGTTCTATCGGAACAGTCTGGCCAAAGCTGATTGGGAACCGATACGGCGGTCCTGCATTTAAATCAAAGTTGATTATATCACAACGCGGTGAATCTGCCAGGCGTTAACCGTCGTCACCAACGGGCAGGATAAATAAGCCGGCATGTCCGCAGGCAACCCAGATAAGGCCCTGATACCCGACCGCGTATTCAGGCTGGCCGGGCAGCCGCAGGGAACGGACCAGGCGCGGTCGGTCGATATCGGCCAGGTCAAGGCACTCAGCCGTTCCCAAACAACGATTGAGCAAAACCAATGTGTGGCCGCAGACAAAAGGCTGCCCATTCAAGCGGGCGCCGGGGACGGCTTGCCAGGCATCGGGATCCAACCGGCGGGCTGCCGCGGCCGAGCGATAAGCCGCGTAATGCCGCTGGTGGATCACAACCAGGGCATCGCCGGCGACTGCGGCGCCGTCCTCGATCGGACAAGCCTCGCTGCCGCCCGGCCAGTCGGTCGGGCGGGGCTGGCCGCCGCTCAGGTCGAACCAGAGCGGCGACGAAGAAAGCGGCAGGGCCGCCAGGTAATCGCTTCCCAACGGCTCGCGGCAGAGGTGGCGATGATAAAGGACGCCGGGCACCGGTGTGATCGTGATCGGCCCCGGCAGACCATCGGGCAGGACGGCGGCCCAGCCGACTGCTGACGAACCGAGTTCCAAAGCGATCAGGCGGTGCGCCGGCAGGGGGACAACCTGCCGGACCGACCAGGCGCTGGCTGTCCGATCGGGCTCGGGCTGGCGGCAACCGAGTCGGCAGAATCCTGCCTGGGGCGAAAACCGATAGACAGTCAAGCCTTCCTGCCCTTCGGCAACATAGAGCAGTCCGTCCAGGACCTGAATGTCATGGGCGATGCCAACCGTTTCGCAATGACCAAGGACTTCCGCCGGCGCAGCGGCATTTAAGGCGAAGAGACCGGCGTTGCCGCAAGCCGCAAAGGCAATGCCGCGATCGAAGGCTATGGTATGGATTTGGCCCGGACATTGGAAGGCTGGCTGAAGGCCGCCGGCGATCATTGACCAGGCCGTGTTTGCGACCGGCATGACCGGGTGTTTGAGCCGGGTTGTTGCCGGGAGCGCTGCCGGAAAGGGAACGACATGCAGGCCGGATGTCACGCTGGCCAGCAGGATGTGACCCGTAAGCAGGGCCACGCCAGTGACCGGATGACAGAGCTGCTGAATTGTCGGCGGTGAAAGCCGGCTGGCGGTTTCCAGTCGCGGCAGGCGGAGGAATCCGGCGAACCGGGGCTGGTAAGGGTTTTGCACATCCAGGACAAAGAAGCCGTTGTAAGTGTCCGTCACATAGGCATAATGACCGGCGGCCTGGACTCGCCAGGTATCATTGCCGCCTTCATACAGCGGGGGAAGCTTGATCCCGGAAACAAACTCGGGCGCCGAGGGATCGGTGACATCGAAGATCTCCAGACCATGGCCGCAGCCATAGCCATCCTGCAGCATCTCCGGGGTTACGAATGGATAATGGCGGTACTTCAGGCGATTCTTCAGCCGGGCATCATGATGACCGGTGGCGACATAACAATAGCCGTCGCGGACATCAACGCCGTCCGCATAGCCGTCAACCAGGAATTCGGCCGTCTTGATTGGATTCTCCGGTTGAATCAGGTTAAAAATGTGCACGGTCCGGTTCATCCAGTCGCCGACATAGGCGAAATGGTCGTCGAGGTGGACCGACTGGGCTTCGCCGGCCAGGAAGGTGCTGACGGAACGGGGATGGGAAGGATCGGCAACATCCAGAACCTCGATGCCCAGATGCCGGCAAGCCACCAGGCATAGCGCATTTTCGACCGCGATGCCGGTGGCCAGCTCCACGGTGTCGTAATGGGCTGCGAGCTGCAGCTGGCGCGGGTTATGCACATCAATGATATACAAACCATCGGCACGCGCGGTAATATAGGCATAGCCATCGCGCACCACCATCTGGCGCGATGCGCCGAGGCCGTCCAGTTTCGCCAGTAGTTCCGGGCGGGCAGGATCACTCAGATCATAGACGGCCAGCGAACCGCGGCACGCCGCGAAAGCGATAGAGCCCGAATCGTCGAGCGCCACATCGGCACAGCCTGGCAGAGATAGCGAAACGGCCGGCTGCAGTGATGGACCGAAAGGTGTGACTGTTGGCTGGATGACTGAGGAATGGATTTTTCCATTTAGAATGGACATGCATCGGCACCTCCGAATCAGCTGGCCCGAACCGGGCCTGGAACCGGACATTGTCTGCATCATAACACCGGCGGCCAACCGGCGTAAACAGCGGCCGGAATCGAAAAACACAAATTTGACAGGGAAAATTGGCAATTGTCAAAATTGATGCATAGAAAGGCAAAAAGAATCGCATAAATCAAATGCTTGACGCATTGTCCTATATTTGCGGCCAAACTAAACTAAAAACAGTCAATTTGACTTGAATTGACGCCAGATCGAAATACTAGGAGGAAGATCATGAAGAAGCTAACCGCATTGCTGATCCTGACCGCCATGCTGGTCCTGCTGCTGGCTGGCTGCGGCACGGGCGCCACGACCACGACCGCCAAGGGCACGACCGCCGCCGGAGCGACTACCGCTGCCGCCGCGGCAACAACGACCGAAAAGAAACAGCCGGTCAAACTGACCCTCTGGGTCTGGGACGACGCCCAGGTGCCGGCCACCAAACAAATGGTTGAAGCCTTCAACAAGAAATATTCCTGGATCACGGTCGAAATCACCTCGATCGCCGGCGTCACGGACTACAACGCCAAGATGCAGACGGTTATCGGCACCAAGGACGCACCGAGCGTTTTCTGGATGAATTTCAACCTGTCCCGCGAATATGTGCCGATGGGCTTTGTCCAGGACCTGACCACATACATGAAAAATGACAAGAGCTTTGACATCACCAAGCTCAACGCTGGCATCACCAAGGCCTACACCTTTGACGGCAAGTTCTATGCCGTGCCGAAGGACACCGACTCCTATGCCGTGTTCTACAACAAGAAGCTCTTTGACAATGTCAAGGTAGCCTATCCGAAAGATACCTGGACCATCGACGATTTCTGCGCCACGGCGAAAGCCATGACCAGCGACAAGGTCATCGGCTGGACGAATACCAAGTCTGACCGCGTCTATTATGCCTTCATGTATGCCAACGGCGGCAAGATCTACAATGACGCCGG
>JAEXPB010000284.1 GCA_023438965.1 Bacillota bacterium
GTGCTTGGGGAAGACGCAGAAGCGGATCTTGTTGAAATAGCCCTTCCTCAGGGTCGCCAGGGTCTTTTCCTGCATTTCCGGCGCCTGATGGGTCCAGACATAGCAGGTCGTGCCGACCGAATAATAAGGCGTCCCGTCGGCATAGGCCAGATGGTAGGTGTTGGCGACATGAACCGGACCATGGTTGCCCGGCAGCGCTGGCGTGACGGTGAACTCGCCGCTGTAGCGGCAGTCGGCGAAACTGCCGTCGATGGCGAAGGTGTAGCGGCCGGTGAACGACGGCATGAAGCGGACTTTATAAACGCCCTCGCCGTCATAAAAGCCATCGGCGGACACCGACTCGTGCGATCCGCAGAAAACGCCCCTGATCTGGTAATCAGTAAAAGGATTCCGGTCCGCAAATCCCGGCACAGTGACTTCAAAGACATCCCACTGTTCGACTTGCGGTGCAAAGGCCATGTGATCCATATCCGACGCCTCCTTCGGTTCAAGCGCCCCGGCCGGCTGTCCCAGCTGGCGCGGCGTCTTCATCATAACATAACTGCCGGCCGTCGCCCAGTTGACTGGCGGTTCGGCCGGCAGGTCCGTCGGATTTTACTATTTTGCGTCGGATTTTTCCGGGCGCCTGGCCACATGCGGGATTCGTCGCGTCAGAATCAAGCCGTCGAAAGGCTTTCCCGCGGCTTGGTTACTCCTGAACTAAGTTACTGTTAACCTAGGTTAGGATAGACCGTCAGCGTGATCGCCGTGCCGGCGGCGACCGTGGTGCCGGCAGCCAGCGACTGACTGGCGACCAGACCGGCCTTGTCCGGCCGGGGCGTGTCGGCGGTGACGTAGGTGATGGTCAATTGGCTCGGCCAGCCGCCGTCCAGGACTGTCTGACGGGTCAGGCCGGTGAAATCCGGAACGCTCAGGGTTACATTCGCCGGGACATACTTCAGGGTGACTGTGCTGCCCTCGTAGATCTCTTTTCCGGCAGCGACGCTTTGGTACCAGATTTCGCCGGGCAAGCGGCCGGCTTTGCTCTCGGCGACGAAAACCGGTACAATGTTCAGGCTGGCACAGATGGCCAGCGCTTTGTCCCGGGTCATTGCGGTATCATAGGACGCGCCTTCGGGCGCGACAAAATCCGGCACGAAAAGCGCCTTGCCGCGCGAAACCGTGATGTAAATCGTCACGGTCGTGCTGATCGTCGTGTTGGCTTTGCTTTGGTAGAGGATCGTGTCCTTGGCAGCGTTGCTCTGCGTATATGTCGCCGACAGCGTGATGGCCGCGCCCTGGTCGTTAAGGCCTTTCGCCCAGTTGGCGAGGGCGCTCATGGGTTGTCCGACAAAGCTCGACACCACGACCTGGTTGCCTAACGAATAGGTCAATTCCAGGACATCGCCGCTGGCATAGACGGAACCGGCTTCCAGGCTTTGGGCCAGGAAAGCTCCGGCGGCCTGGCCGGAGTACTTATCCGCCGTCGCGACGGTAATGCCGAGTTCGTTGGCCAGGGCAGCCGCCCGGGCTTTGGTGTAGGCGGCGAAGTCCGGCAGCACGATCTTCCGGCCTTTGGAGACCGTGATCGTGATCTCCGCGCCTTTGTCCACCTGGTCATTGGCCTTGATGCTCTGGGCAATAATCTGTCCGTTGGGGGCATAATCGTCAAAGGCTTCGGCTACCTGCAAAGTCAAGCCATTTTCATTGGCAAAGGTGTAGCTCTGGGCAACGGTCTTCTCCTTGAAATTGGGCACGGTCACTTTAACGATGGCCAGCTCCTCCGGGCCTTTGGACATGATCACATAGACCGGTGTGCTTCTTTTGACTTTGTCGACGACAGTCACATCGTTAATTTCATAGCGGATCACTTTGCCGGCGGCGACCGT
This sequence comes from Bacillota bacterium, assembly GCA_023438965.1. Lineage (GTDB taxonomy): Bacteria > Bacillota > Clostridia > Saccharofermentanales > UBA5734 > UBA8949. The sequence goes on from JAEXPB010000284.1 coordinate 1,869, forward strand.
TGAGCTGTATTCGGCGGTGATCCGGACTTTGGCCATAAAGTTGGCCGCTATCCAGGTTTCGATCTCCGTTTTGCTCATCGCCATCAGGTCCGGCAGCGCAAGTTCGACCGTCAGGTCATGTCCCAGTGAAACCACAACCGGCAGAAAATCGCCCTTCCGCAGCCGCGTGCCGGCTGCGACGCCCTGGGCAGCCACTTTATCGGCATCATACGTGTCGTTGTACGCTTCGCTGACTTGAAGCCGAATATCGTTTTCGGAAGCCCACAACTGGGCGTCGGTAATGCTCCAGCCGGTCAGGCTGGCGACTTCGACATTCAGGCTGGCATTCCAGAACAGGCCGGCGGCGGTCAGCAGGGCGGCCAGTACAGCCAGCCAAACGATCGTCATCAGGCGGCGGGATCGCCGTCGCGCCTCGGCTGCCTTTTCCCAGGGCTGCGGAACGGGCATGAAACCGCTCTTCTCGTCAAAATGCAGGTTGCCGCTCGTCCCCGTACCGGTTGTACTCCCGGCAGCTGGCGCCGGCCCGGCCACGGCTGCTTGCGCGGCAGGCACTTCCGGAGCCGCAGGGGTTGCGGGGGCGGCGGCCGGAAGATCAGCCGGTGCGGGTTGTTCGGCCTCCTTCGGCTGAATGGTCAGTTTTTTCTTGTAAGCGTTCAGAAAATCATTCTTGTCATCCATCGCTGTCCCTCTCGCAATCCATGCCTGCCGGGCGGCCGTTCCGAAAACAAGTCCGGCCGGCTCCTGGAGTCCGGCCGGCGCTGTCGGTGATCAGTTCGTGATGTCGCGCTTCTTGTATACTATTATGGACGTCACGGTGAAAATTGTCGATAGCAGCAGCAGGAGCGCCGCGCCAAAGGTCAGGTTGAGGTTGACGCCATTCTGAATGATGTTCTGGACAGTCGAGTACGGTACAAAGAAGGATGAGATCTGGACGAAGGGAATCGGCGTCCAGGCCCGCCAGCCCATCGTTTCGCGGTAGGCCAGGATGGTCATCGAGATGATGCTGCCGACCAGCAGGACGATCGGAATGGCGATGGCCACCGCGATGTTCCGGAGCACCACGGAAAGCATGAAGGCAATCGTATAGGCAAAGAGGATCGAGATGATGCAGATCAGGAATTTGGGCGCGTAATAAGCGAAAAATCCGGTAGTGGCAGACAGCGAGTAGTTCGGGTAGCCAAAATCCCGGAAACCGAAGCAGACGCCGTTGGCCAGGGCGTTGCAAAGCGTGCCGAGGACATCGATGGCCAGGGTGACAGCCAGGGCAGCCGTAAATTTGGCCAGCAGGATCTTGGTCCGGGTCTTCGGCCGGATCATCAGCAGGCGGACTGTGCCTTGCTGGAACTCGCTCGCGATGATCCAGCCGCCGATCAGCACGCTGAACAGGGCTACGATGACCGAGTAGTCGAGGAACTGCACGGTCCGGTAACGCGGACCGTCCGGCACGTATTTCATGTCCGGTTCGTTGGCGTCGAGCGATTTCTGGGCGATGGTGATGACTTTGTTCAGGGCGGCGATCTGCTTCTGCATGCGGGCGACATATTCGGCGTATGTGTCGCCGCCATTATTATAATACGGCATGGGCATGGATGAATAATAGGCTTTCTCGGCATAAACC
>JAEXPB010000302.1 GCA_023438965.1 Bacillota bacterium
ACAGTGGCGTCCGGACTGCCGACAACCTGGCGCAAGCGCTCGAACGCCTGCTCCAACTGGTTCAGCTGGGTGTCGGAAATCCGCCGGATGGCCACTTCCAGGATGCCGGTCTCGAAAACGCGGCGCAATTCGACAATATGCCGGGTTGCGTCCTTCTCCAGGATCAGGCTGTAGATCAGCGGATCGATCATCCGGCCGCTGAAGCTGTCGCAGACGAAAGTACCCTCAGCCCGCTTGATTTCCAGCACACCCAGGGACACCAGGATTTTGATCGCCTCCCGTACGGAATTGCGGCCGACCCCGATCGATTCGCTCAGTTCCAGTTCAGTCGGTATTTTGTCACCGGCTTTCAGTTCGCCGCTGATGATGGCATTGGTGATCCGCTCGACGATTTGTTCGACCAGCGACTTGTTCGCCATGGGCTGCAGGAAGCTATTCACGGGTTCTTGGGCACTATTGAGGTCCATCTGATATCATCACGCAGCTTTCATTTTTGACTAAACACATAAAACATATTGATCTTAGTATATTATGAAATGCCGGCCCGGGCAAGTTCAGCTTCAGACCGGGCGGGACGTGGCTACGGCAATGCCGCGCCCGCGGTCGCCGACCGCACAGTAGAAATGGTAGACCACCCCGTCGTGCTGCAGGACAAAGGGCTTGTGCGCGAAAGTCCGGTCATAGGGCTCGCTGGGCCGGATCAGCGGTTCACCCTCCCACTTCGTCCAGTTCAAGAGGTCGCGCGAGCAGGCAAAGGTGTCCCAGGCCGTTGCGCCGCCGGTTATCGATTGGGCAACGAAGTAATGCATGATCCACAGGTCACCCCAGCGGATCAGCTGCGGATCACCGGAAATGTTCCAGCGGTCCGGCACGCCGAGTTCGATCAGGTGTTGCGGGCCGTAGCGGCGCCAATGCAGCAGGTCTTCCGAAACAGCCAGGCCGATGCGCTCAATGGAAAACGGTTTTTGCTTGGCGTTGTAATACATCAGGAACGGACTGCCCAGTCGTTGGACCGGATCGCGGATGATCGCGCTCTTGTAAAGGGTGACGCGCTCGAAAGGCCGGGCATCCGGGTCGTTTTCAGCCAGGATCGGCCGATCGAGCGGCCGTTCCCAGGCACGGGCCGGAGTCAGGGCTGGCGAACAGGCCAGACCGATGCGCAGCGGGTCCGGCTCGTAACCGGGCAGGGCGCCGCCGATGTAGGACATCCAGTAGCGGCCGTTGAAGCGTTCCGGCTGGTGGCCGCCCTCCCAGTCCGTATCCAGCAGCGCCAACCCGCCATCGACCTGCAAGTCGTCCCAGCGGCCCGATCCCTGGGCCAGGAGCCGGCCCTGGACCTGCCAGCACAGCAGGTCGTCGCTGACGGCCAGCCAGGTCTCATAGCCGGCGTGGTCACCGGCCGCCGGATCGTGCCGGGCATAGACCATGCCCCAGCAACGGGCTTCGCTGTCGTAAAAGACGGTCGGGCAGTCGATGCTGCAGCCGGCCTCCGCCAGGACCAGACCCTGTTTGTACGGCGTCCGCATCGCTGCATGGACCTGCCGCATGTCCTGCTCCCGGATCACCGCATCACCTCCCGCCGCTGGCCGCTCACTGGCCGCGCACAGCCCGGAACAGGGCGTCGATGTTGGCTGGATTGACATCCGGCAGGATCGCCTCATGACTCGGTGAGATGATCAGGCCGGTCGGGAAGATCCGTTTCAGGTTGAGCGTCGCCGCATGGACAGCCTCCGGCGTGCCGTGGACCAGCAGCTCCTGGGCGTCGACACCGCCGCAGAAGCAGACACGGCTGCCGAACCGGTCATGCAGGTGCTGCGGCTCCATGCCGGTTGCCAGCGCCTGGATCGGGTGCACCACATCGACACCGCTGTCGATCAGGTCGCCGATGATCGGTTCGACGCTGCCGCAGGAATGGTAAATCACCTTCAGGCCGTAGGACTTGGCCTGCCGGATCAATCGCCGCGAACCGGGCAGGACGAACTGCCGAACCTGGTCGGGTGAGATCATCAGGCCGCGCTGGCTGCCCAGGTCATTGCCGATCAATACGGCGTCCAGCTTGCCGCGCGTCGCTTCGAAGAAAACTTCGTTGGCCTGCAGGTAGAATTCGACGATCCGGTTGTCGACGGCGGCGAACATTTCCGGGCAGGTGATCATGGTCATCAGGGCATTCTCCATGCCGAAGGCCGCGCAGGTATCCTGGAAGTGCGCCGACCAGATGACGCCCAGCGCCGCTGCGTCAGCAGGAACTTGTCCGGCCAGCTGGCGGCTGCGTTCCCGCGAGATGTGCCGGGTTGGATCCGGCCAGTCGAAGGTGCGGACCAGCTCCGGATCCTCCATGTCCTGGAAAAAGCCGGGCACGGTCAGGGAACGGTCAAAATCATCGATTTCGGTCTTCTTGGCGAAATTCAACGCCGTGTAGATGGCGTGGCTGGTCGGCGATTCGTAAGGCATCTCGATCGGATAGACGTCATCACCGAGTTTGGCTTTCAGTTCGTTCACCGAGCCGGCGCCGAAGTAGCGCAACAGCCCCGGCACCGCCTGCTCTGCCGGCAAGCCCAGCCAGCTGGCATTGCGGTCGACCGGTTCGCGGGCGATGGTCCGATAGAATCTTTCTTTGCGATCCATCTTTATTTCCCCTTTCCGGATGCCTGCAGAACCAGGACATCCCAGGCCGACAATTGTTGTTGGCCGGCCAGATTTTCTCCGGTCAGCAAATTGGTCCACGGAGCGCAGCCCAGGTCGATCTGAACGGGTTCCAGCCGGTGATTGATGACAAACAGGACATCCCGGTTGTCTTTCCGGCGGCAGGTAACCTCCACGCCGTCCGGCGC
>JAEXPB010000290.1 GCA_023438965.1 Bacillota bacterium
GTATGGAACCGCAATTAGGGCAGCGACCTTCTTGTAAAGCCATATCAAACCATCCTTTTCTTAATCAATCGCAGGCTATCTGGCGAAAGCATCCGGCCGGCCTGGTAACCGTGTCCGCAATGCTGCAGCGACATCAGGAACATTATGATATTATAAGGGTAATAGCTTGCTAAAGCAAGGAGGCTGACTTTGTGAAACGCATTCTCGTTATTGACGGCCAGGGCGGCGGCATCGGTCGGACGTTAATCGAAAAGATCCGTCGCGACCAATTGGCCGGCCTGGAACTGATTGCCGTCGGCACCAACGCGCTGGCCACCGCCCAGATGCTGAAGGCCGGTGCCGATGCCGGCGCCTCCGGCGAGTCGGCGGTGATCTGGAACAGCCGCCAGGCCGACCTGATCGTCGGCGCCATTGGCATCGTCGCGGCAGGTTCGATGCTCGGCGAGTTGAGTCCGGCCATGGCCGAAGCCATTGGCACCAGTCCGGCAGTCAAGGTTCTGATCCCCCTGAACAAATGTCATCTGCAGGTTGCCGGTGTCGCCGACGAGCCTCTGCCGGTTCGCATCGACCAGGCTGTGGAAATGATCCGCCAGTTTCTGGCCGATCCGGGTTCATTCAATAAATAACCACCTTTTCCCCACATTTTAACCGGTGACCCTCGCCGGCCGATCCACTATAATAGGCTGGACAGCCTATATATTCCGCCGGCCGCCCGCCGGCACCCAGGAGGTTTGCACATGATTCGCATTGACCGGTTATCGGATATTCTGACCGGGTCCGCCGCCCAGGACATCCTGACGACACTTTATGGCAGCGATCCCAATCAGCTGGCCATGCAGCGCCAGCGCTGGCTGCGCCTGGCCGGCCTGTTCGCCCAGACCTATCCGGAACAGCAGCAGATCGCCCTTTTCAGCACCTCCGGCCGCACCGAAGTCGGCGGTAACCATACGGATCATCAGCAAGGCCGGGTGCTCTGTGCTGCCGTCGATCTCGACATCATCGCCATCGCCGCGCCGAATGCCGATTCGGTCATTCGGCTGAAATCCGAAGGGTTCCCCAAAATGGACGTCATCGAGCTGGCCGACCTGCAGCCGGCTGATGATGAACGCGAGCATTCCGCCGCGCTGATCCGCGGCATTGCCGCTGCTTTCCGGCAGCGCGGCTACGCAGTGGGGGGCCTGGATGTCTACACCACGAGCCGGGTGCCAAAAGGGTCCGGGCTCAGCTCTTCAGCCGCCTTCGAAGTGCTCGTGGCCACTCTTCTGGATAGCTTTTACAATGGCGGCCGGGTACCGGCGGTCGAGAAAGCGGTCATTTCCCAGTATGCCGAGAATGTTTATTTCGGCAAGCCCAGCGGCCTGATGGACCAATGCGGCTGCGCCGTCGGCGGCTTCATCGCCATCGATTTTCAGATCCCCGGCCAGCCGCAGGTTTGCCCGATCCATCTCGACTTTGGCCAATCAGGCTATTGCCTGGTCATTACCAACACCGGCGGCAGTCATGCCGACCTGACCGGCGATTATGCCGCCATTCCGCGCGATATGCGCCAGGTTGCCGCCCTGTTCGGCAAGTCGGTCCTGCGGGAAATCGAGCCGAATGTTTTCTGGCGCGAGCTGCCCGCTCTGCGCGGCCGGGTCAATGACCAGTCCCTGCTCCGGGCAATTCATTTCTTCCTGGACAACCAGCGGGTTGCCGACCAGACCGCTGCTCTGCAGGAAGGCCGGATCGAGGATTTCCTCGCGCTGGTTCGCGCTTCCGGCATCAGTTCCTGGACACGTCTGCAAAATGTCTATTCCGCCCATAATCCTTCAGAACAGCCGGTTTCAATCGGCCTGGCCGTATCGGAGAAAGTGCTGGCCGGCCGGGGAGCCTGCCGCGTCCATGGCGGCGGTTTTGCCGGTACGATCCAGGCTTTCGTACCCCTTGACCTCGCTGATGCCTATATGGCAGCCATGCAGGCCCTGTTCGGTTCTGACGCGCCCTGGAAAATGCGCATCCGGCCGGTCGGGTCGACAATGCTGGACCTGGGCTGAATGGACCGCGGTCACGCGTACTGGATGCACGCTGCGCTGCGGCAGGCGCAGAAGGCCCGGGCGCTGAACGAGCCGCCGATCGGTGCTGTCGTTGTCCATGCTGGCCGGATTATCGGCCGCGGCTGCAACCAGCGCGAATCACGTCAGGACGTCACCCTGCATGCCGAAATGATCGCCATCCGCCAGGCCAGCCGCAGGCTAGGCAGCTGGCGGCTGGACGGCTGTGTTCTGTATGTGACGCTGGAACCCTGTCTCATGTGTGCCGGCGCGATCATCCAGGCCCGGATCGGCCAGCTGGTTTACGGAGCCAAGGATCCCAAAGCCGGCGCCTGCGGTTCGCTGACCGACGTTTTCGGCTTGCCGCTCAACCATCAGACGGCCGTCGTTCCGGATGTTCTCGCGGCTGAATGCGCTGCAGTCCTGCGCGATTTCTTCCGGTCCAGACGCCTGCTGGACAAAGCTGTCGGCTCGCGGGCAGTCCGACGGGCAGCCGCCATTCGTGACAATCAGGCGCGTCGCCAGTCCGGGCCGCAGCCGGTGCCCGGCCGGACTGATTAGCCGGCCGGTTATATTTAAACGGCCAATTTTTCAATGCAGATAAATATCGGCGCACAATTGGCGGCGTTGGCCATTTCTATTTTCTGGACGGCGAAGGCGTGCACATCGATTCCCGGCAGGTAGGCCAGCACGGCATCCCGTTCGGCGAAGCCGCTGTCGCCGCCGTAATAAAGTCCGATGGTGATGATGCCGCCCGGCATCAGCAGGGCCATCGCCTGTTCGAACGCCGCGAGGGTTGATTCTGCCTGGGTGCCGATCCGGTGATCTCCGCCCGGCAGATAGCCCAGGTTGAACATCACCAGTCGGATGCCTGGCTCAACGAGCGCCGCCATCCGGTCATGACTGGCCAGATGCAGCGTGCAGCGACCGGTCAGGCCGGCGGCGGCCAAGCGCCGGTCGGTTTGGGCCAGGGCATCCGGCTGGATGTCAAAGGCATCGACATGAC
>JAEXPB010000326.1 GCA_023438965.1 Bacillota bacterium
GGGTCAACCCTTATAAATATACCGGTGCGGCCAACTATAACGAGCTTTTTACGCAGACCCGCCGGGAACTCGCCGGGCTGGCCGAAATGGCTGCCCATTACCAGACGGGCATCGTGCTGGAAATCCACATGGGCAACATGATCCCCAGCGCCAGCGCCGCCCGCCGCTTGCTGGACGGGCTGGATCCGCGCCATATCGGCGTGATCTACGATGCCGGCAACATGGTGCACGAAGGGTACGAACAATACCAGATGGGCATGGAGCTCCTGGGACCCTACCTCCACCATATCCACATCAAGGATGCTTGCTGGACGATCAATCCTGCCGCGGCCGATAGCCGGTACAAAGTCGATTGGTGCCCGATCGGCCAGGGCGTGGTTGATTTTCCGGCCCTGTTCCGCGCGATGAAGAAAGTCGGCTATTCCGGCTACCTGTCTTTTGAGGATTTTTCCAACAAGCAGTCCGATGAGGCCAAACTGGCCGGCAACCTGACCTATATCCGGTCATTGGTTGAATCGATCTGACCGGGCACGACAAGGAGATTACCATGAAAGCCTTAGTTTTACGAGACATCCAGACCGCAGCAATCACCGATTTACCCCTGCCGGCCATCAACGAGCATCAGGTGCTGGTCCGCAATCATTTCTGTGCCGTCTGCAATGCGACCGATACCAAGATGTACAACGGCAAGCATGCGACCGTCCGCTATCCCAGCGTCATCGGTCATGAAGGCAGCGGCATCGTCGCCGCGGTCGGCTCAGCCGTCACGGCAGTCCAGCCCGGCGATCGGGTTCTCGGCGCCGGTTATCCGGCGAGCGAGCAAATCGGGTCATTCTGGGGCCAATACGCCGAATACGGCGTCACGGATGAAGGCAGCATCATCCGGATCCCGGATGAAGTCACGCTGGAACAGGCCACCCTGAGCCATATGCTGGGCGAAGCCCTGAATGCGCTGGAGATCTCTGGCGCCAAAATCGGCGACAACCTGCTCATCATCGGCTGCGGTGCCGTCGGCTTGAGCATCCTGACGGTCGCACTGCACAGCTATGCCGACCACATCATCATGGTCGACATCGCCGACGATAAACTCGCCAAGGCGAAAGCCCTGGGGGCCAGCCAGATCATCAACTCCAGCCGGGAGAACGTGCCGGAACGCGTGCGGGAACTTACCGGCGACCGCGGTGTCCAGGTGGTTTTCGAAGCGGTTGGTCATCCGTCCACCTATCAGCTGGCTTATGATCTGGTCAACGAGAATGGCACGATCATCCCCTTTGGGTTGATCGAAGGCACGCTGGAAATCCCCTTCCGCCGCCTGTACGCCAAACAGATCCAGATCCGCTGGTGCCGCTCGGCTGGCAATCATGGCCAGCTATACAAGAAGATTATCCTGGACATGCTGGCCCGGGGCCTGATCAATCCAGCCCCGCTCATCACCGGCATCCGCGACCTGTCCGATTTTGCAGAGACGATCCGGGAGATCCAGGCGGGTAAGCATATCCGGACGCTGATCCGGATCTGAAATCTATGTTTGGCGGCAGCCTGCCAGGCGTTTGGCTTGTCAGGCTGCCGTATACACAACCGCCCGACTGGCTCCCGATCGGACAATCAGCTTTCGGTTTTCCAGATCCTTGAGCAACAATCCGCATTTGGTCTGCTTGATCTGGAGGGCATTCTGAATTTCCTTTCGGGATGCCTTCTGGTGATCGCGTATATATTGCAAAATAGCTTGCTGATCCATACCCAGATCATCACTCGTCTGACCGACCACATGCCGGTTGGGAATCACCACGCGGAAAGCTGCGTTTGTGATATGGAAATCCGCCTGGACGCCAAATTTAGCACATTCTTGCCTGATTTTTCGAATGCCGGTTCCATAGGCTTCAATATAGTTTAACCGATAGAAGATGTTGGCCAATCCGCTATTTCGCGCTTGCGAGATGCCCTCGAAAATATCCTCAGGTTCCAACCCGGCTACCAGTCCGCCCAGAGAAACTATTTCCAGCCGATCGCTGAATATGGAGATCAGAATACTGCCGCTGAATGAATAATCCCGATGGATGAGCGCATTAAGCAGGGCTTCACGCAGGGCAGCTTCCGGGTAATCACGGTTGTCAATGCGCTGCAGGCCCTGGAAAGTTGATCGCAGATGATTGTTCAGATCAATGAAGGCATAGGCTTCATTCAGCTGCTGGAAGAGCGATCCGCCGAATTCCCGGCGGGTTTGAAATTCATCTTGACTGACGCCTCTGAATACTGCCGCCTTGATCGTATGCTGGCACTGATCAGACAGCAGCAAGCCCAGATTCGAGTAAATCCCATCGGCGTCAAGGATACCCATCGTTCTTTGCTGGGCTTTGCCAAAGGGGATCTGCTTCGCTTTAAATTCTTCCTCAGCTGTTTTAAACGTCAAATCCTGATTGATACTGCGCGTTTTTTCAAATCCAGCGTCATCTGATTCGGCAATCATGTTGCGAATGGCGCTCTCGGTAGCTGGAACTGACGTGTTGCCCAGGCGAATATAGACGCCGGAAGGCTTCAACCCCTTGTCCCTGATATAGTATGGTCGTTTCGTGCCGCGTTGAATAGCAATTTTGACGATTGGGCGATCATCAGCCATTTCACACGCGATTTCCGAAAAACAGGTCAAATCGGGCTTTATACTGTCATGGATCAGGGAAGAGATTTTTTCGATCAGTCTTTCCGGTGCATCGACGCCGATAATCTGACCGTTATCATCAATTCCGATATATATGATGCCACCTTTGGTGTTGGCTAAAGCAACGATCTCCTTTAGTAAATCGTGTGTATATTCCCTATTTAATTTGAGCGTCTCAGATTCCTGATACATATTGGCCTCCAATGATCATGATTGATCATGCATATTCTAACGGTATGCTAACGTTATCTAACAATTCTAACGTTAGCATCGCACAATTAATCATAAAAATCAAGGTCAACTAGTCAAAACCGCTTCATTGGAGAACCTGATAAAACGCGCCATCCCATCATTGACTGGTTATCTCAACTGATCATCATCCGGATCAATGCCCACCAGCGGCCGAAGACCGAATGCCAGTTGTAGGTCAGCGGCTCAACGCGGGGGAAATACAGGATCATCCGTACCAGATAGACCGCAATGTACAGAAAAGCCAGCGCCAGCCAGATGCGCCCGGCTGTCCGGCTGTGCAGCCAGGCCGGCCGGAAAGCCAGCAGGCCGAGGACCGCCAGCAGGATCAGCGGCGCCAGCCAGAAAAGGGGATGCAGCCGCCAGGCTGTCGCCAAATCTCCGCGCAGGGCGGCGAGTAGCGCGCGGGTCAGGCCGCAGCCCGGACAGGGCAGGCCGGTGAGCGAGTGGATGACGCAGCTGGTGCCGGTCAGCAGCCAGGCGACCGCAATAAAAGCAGCCAGGCTGATCCACAGCACCCGGTTCTTCCGGATATGGGCGATCAGGCGGCTGGCTGCCTTTTTAATCATGGACACTGCGGCGAGGGGCGGATCCGGCGCTTGGCAGCGCGGTGCCTCAAGCCTTTTCCCAGAGCTTGTTCAGCTGGTCCTGAACCTGGTAGATCATGAACAGCGGCCCGACGCCGATGATGCAGAGCAGAAGCCAGGCGACGAAATTCCGGTTGGCGGGCAGGCCGGCGCCGTTATTCAACTCATAAATGGTCTCATCCATTTTGTACCAGCCGACAAAAATAAGCGGGAAGCACAACAGGCCAAGCAGGAAATAGATGACCGGGTCGACTTTCTTCTCCCCGGCGGCTCGATTGATTTCTTCCGAAACCATAAAATACC
>JAEXPB010000366.1 GCA_023438965.1 Bacillota bacterium
ACAAAGAAGCAAATGATTCAGGTGAAAAACCAATTAAACGATCTGCCCGTCGCGGAGAGCAGAAACCGCCCTTTCATCGGTCCAGCCCATCGGACAAACCATATGCAACCGGCGAGCAGCGTCCGGCGACCGGCGAACGCCGTCCCTACCGCGGCGAACGCCGCCCGGCATCCGGCGAGCAGCGTCCGGCATCCGGCGAACGCCGCTCGGCGACCGGCGAACGCCGGCCCTATGGCGGCTAACGCCGCCCGGCATCCGGCGAGCAGCGTCCGGCGACCGGCGAACGCCGGCCCTATGGCGGCGAACGCCGATCCTTTAGCGGCGAACGCCGTCAACCGGAAGGCGGTTCGGTCCGACCGGCTCCCTGGAAGAATAATCCGATGGAACACGAAGATGAGCTGACTGCGGCTGTTCCAACGATTCCGGCACCAGACAGCCTGAACAATTCAGCATTGGGAACTGAACCAGCAGCGGCGCCGACCCGCACGCCGCAACCTGTGCCGGACCTGCCGGTACCGCAGATCCTGGAGCCTGGCACTGGTCTGCCGGATCGCCTGGAAGGCCGGAACCCGATTCTCGAAGCGATCAAAGCAGGCCGTACAATCAACAAGCTCTGGATTGCCAAACGGGATGAACGGCAAGATCCGACCCTGGGCCGGCTGATCGCACAGGCCCGCGACGCCGGCGCGGTGATTATCGAAGTCGATAAAAGGGCTTTGGACGCCATGTCAACCACCCATAGTCATCAAGGCGCCATCGCTCAAGTGGCCGCACATGAATATATTGAATTGGACGACCTGATCGACATTGCCAAAGCGCGGGCGGAAGCGCCTTTTCTGCTGATTCTGGCTGAATTGCAGGAAAGCTACAATCTGGGATCCATCCTGCGGATTGCCGACGCTGCCGGTGTTCACGGCGTTATTATCCCGACCCGCCGCTCGGTCGGCCTGGACGCGGCGGTAGCGAAGGCCTCGGCTGGAGCGATTGAGCATGTGCCGGTTGCCCGGGTGGGCAATCTGACGCAGACTATCCTGACTCTGAAAAAACAGGGATTTTGGATTGCCGGCACCGATGCAGACGGTAAAATCGATTACCATAAGGCTGACTGGAACGGCCCTTTGGCCATTCTGATCGGCAGCGAAGGCGAGGGCCTGAGCCCGGTGTTGCGTCGTCACTGCGACTTTCTGATTTCCATACCAATGTTTGGCAAGGTGAATTCATTAAACGCGGCCGTCGCGGCCGGCATTGTCACCTTCGAAGCTGCGGCCAGCCGGCGGTCAGGCATTAAGGCTGAGCAACCGGTGCGACCGCCGATATCCGACGCCGAGGCGGCCGACTTGCAGGCTGAGGCGGATCGGCAAACCGAAAATGATGGTTTGGTTGGCAGTGAAGGGATGTCTGATTCGGCAGGAGAATAGTCATGCAGTTGGATCAGGAACAGCATCAACCCCCGGATGAGGAGCTTCTGGCTCGCGCCGCCAACGGAGACCAGCTGGCCATCGAAACGCTGCTGATACGGTACAAGGATCTGGTTCGCCGCAAGGCTTCGGCGATGTATATGGCTGGAGCGGACGCCGAAGACGTCATCCAGGAAGGCATGATTGGCTTGTTCAAGGCGATTCGGGACTTCAAGCCCGTGCATCAGGTGCCATTTGCCGCTTTTGCCACTTACTGCGTCATGGCTCAAATAACCGATGCCGTTCGCCAGGCCTCCCGAAAAAAACATCGGCCGTTAAATGATTCGTTATCCCTGCAAAGCCTGATCCAGACCGAAGAAGACGATGATTTGCGCCTGCTTGACCTATTCAGCGAATCTGCCGGTCCGGATCCGGAGGAAAGCCTGCTGAATCATGAAGATCTGGCTGATCTGCAGTATTTTATACAGCAGGAACTGAGCCCGTTGGAACAACAGGTAGTCCTGATGTATATCCAGAATCTCAGTTATCAGCAGATAGCTGTATGCTTGGGCTGTCCGGCCAAGAAGGTCGACAACGCCTTGCGCCGGGCCCGGTTGAAATTCCAGCGCTACCGTCAAAACCGGGGATCGACTGTCGTCGGCGGTAAGGAGGCGAGGGGCAATCGCAGCTAAACATCGGGTTTCTATCATCATCCTGGCCAGCATTCTGATCCTGCTTGTGGCCGGTATCGCTGTTTTACCTTCCTGCACAGGCTGGAGCGAAAACTGGCGCCGCCTGATCGGGAATAAGGCCCAGCCCGCAGATGATCAGCCCGCCAAAGGCCGGTCTTTGTCAGCATACGAATTAGCTGAGGAATTAGCCAATGCCATCCGGGATGCGAAAGACATCGCAACCGTTTATGCGGCTATTCCAGCCGGACAGCGGACTGGATTGAGCCTGGATCAATTCCAGCAGTACATCAAATTGCTGCGCCGCGGCATGCCAGGCAACATTTTGTCGTTTTCTCCATTATCGGCCACAGATGTTGCCGATACCCGCAAGAAAATCCTCGAGCGCCTGCCCGGAGAGACGCAGGCGGACGAATTGCTGGGATTTTGGATCCATTATCTGGAGGCTGGCCGTACGGAAGGCCAATTTGCCATTTACATCCATCAGCATGAAGGCCTGGCTTATCTTTCAGCGGACTGGATCAAACGGATTCTGAATTTGGCCGATTTTTCCACCCTCTATTTTGATGCGATCGACAAGGGCGATACGGAAGCGCTGGCGGCTTTGCTGCAGACCGGCACCTGGCCCAAGTCAGTCCGCCTGGCCAAGGCGCGCCAGATTATCGAATATTACCAGCACAATGTTTCAACTGGCAGCGATGAATACCAAATTACGCATATACGGATCGATAGCCTCGCGTTTGAGGAATATGGCATCACCAACCCTGACCAATCCAAATCCGCCAGCCGGACGATCGAACTACTGGCCATGCCGGGCGGGCGATTTGGCATCAGTGACAGCATACCGGCGATTCTGCAAGCCGATGATATTCGGATCAGGTTTAATGGCCAGAACCTGCTGGATTTTATCCAAGCGGATACCGGTCAGCCGCCGATTGTCCGGTCAGCCAACATCGAGAACCTGCTCGGTCCGCCATTACTGCATGACGATACGAATTGCCAGGAAACAACCGCGGGAACACGCCGCCTAACCTTGGCTTATCAGAATCTGAACCTGAATGTTCTCGGGACTTGTTCCAAACACCAGTACTGGACAGGCCAAATCACCCGCCTCAACTGGGAAAATCCTGCCTGCAGCCTGACATCGGGAATTTCTCCCGGCCTGTCGATCTATGCCTTGCTCGAGCTTTACCCGTCAGCCGATGCCAATAATTACGAAATCGTGGGATATTATGCCAAGGGAACGGTACATCTCAAGATGACAATCCAGAATGACCGGATTGCCGGAATCGAAATGAGCTGGATCGCTAATTGACCAGGCGCCGTTTCAACTCCTGGATATCTGAACTGCGGACGCCGCAAGCCTCCGACAGGTAAGCCTCGGCAGACTGGTAGTGCCGATGGAAATAGGCCAGAGTATAGGCCATGTTCTGCGGGTCAGTATTGAAATAATGCCGGATGCTCCCCGGCACCGTGTCGATGAAAGTGTCGAACCAGGGCTTCAGGTAGGCATAGCTGATTTGATAATTTTCAATGATGTCTGTATCGCTGACCCCAGCCAGCATCAATAGCAGGGCGGCGACCAGACCGGTACGGTCCTTGCCATGGGAACAATGGAACAAACTGGCGCCATCCGGATCAGCCTGAGCCAGATACGAAAATACCATGCCGAAGGATTGTTGCGACTGATCGATCAAATGGACATAAAGATCCGGCAAGCCGACCAGTTCCCGGCTTGGATCGGACAATTGAACCGAAGCGATTGCTGCGTCAAGGTCAGCGCCGAGAAGGGGAATGCTGTAGTAGCGAATCGAGTTTTGCCTGCTGAGCGGATTGATCTGACCGCGATATTCCGTCGGACTGCGCAGATCGATCACCGTCCGTACCGGGAAATCGAGAAGTGTGCGCAAATCGTCAGGATCCAGATCCACAGGCGCATCGGCGCGCAGAAAATGACCATAGGCTGTCATACGGCCATCCGCCGTGGCCAGTCCGCCTAAATCACGAACATTATACATGGTTTTCAAGAACAGCCGCGAGGGGCGACAATTGGTATCAACAGGCATTGATGGCCTCCGGATTGAATTACCGATGCACAGATTCCAGAATTATTATATCATATGGTCAGAGCCTTGCGACGGACAAGGCCGGGAGGCGCAAGAACAGTATGGCAGATCAGACTATCATCCAAACGAGGGAAGTCCCGGAACCGCGTCTGACAATCCGGGTGGATGCCGATGCCTGCCCGGTCAGTGTCCGGCATCATCTGGAAAGGTTGGCTCAGCGCTATCATTTGGACCTGGTCTACTATATTGATGACAGTCATGAATTGCATCCGACCTACGGGCAGGTCCGGCAGGTCGGGCAGAGTCGGGATGCAGTCGATCTTGCTATAGTCAACCAGATCCGCAACCGGGAGATTGTCGTCACGCAGGATTACGGCTTGGCCGCGCTGGCTTTGGCCCGGAAGGCTGCAGCGATCCATCCGGGCGGCATGCTTTATACGGAGCAAAACATCGACCGCCTGTTGATGGAACGCCATCTGGCGGCTCGGGCCCGACAGGCTGGCGAACATTTTCGTGGTCCCAAAAAACGCCAGAAAAGCGAGGATCTGCATTTCGGCGACCAACTCAGGCGTCTGATTGAAGATCGCCTGCAATAACACGCTGAACGCCGGATTACCGTGTTTTAGAACGCCGGGCAAACACAGACGGCACCGCCGATCGGGAGCGGTTCAGTCAGCCGAACCAGGGCTTGTCCGGGCTGCCACTGCAGCAATGACACATCCCCTGCCTGATGGGCGACGAGGATCCGACCGCCACCGAGAAGATAGAAATCGCGCGGAATGCCGTTGCCGGTCGGATAGATGCCCTCCGCGGCCAGCAGGCCATCCGTTTTGATTCGGAAAACTGCCAGGCTGTCATGGCCGCGGTTGGAAACATAAACATATTGGCCGTCCGTGCGGACGGCGGCGCATGTGGTTTCGCCCTGCCAGTCTTCCGGCAAGGTGGAAAGGGTCTGCCGGCTGACCAGCCCGGCACCGGCATCGCTTCGGCTGATGACCGTGACCGAGTTGCCCAGCTCATTGGCCAGATAAATCATGCCGTTCGTGCCATAGGCAACATGCCGCGGCCCGGAACCGGGCGCACAGTCCAGCCGGCCAGCCCAGGTCAGCCGGCCGGTTGACGGATCCTGATCATATACCAGCAAGGCATCAATGCCCAGATCCACGACCAGCAGCAGGTTGGTTCCCGGAATAAAAGAAACCTGATGGACATGGGGCCCCTGTTGACGGGTCGGATGGGTTCCCCGGCCTTCATGCTGGATCAGCTGGATCCGTTCGCCCAGACCATCTGGTTCGTTCGGGAAAACTGTCAGGCTGCCGGCATGGTAATTGGCGACGTACAGGAAACGTTCATCAGCGCTGAGGCACTGGAAACACGGGCCCTCCGCCCCGGTGTTGCGCCGGGCCCGCAGGGTCAGCTCGCCGCCATCGACGCGATAAGCGGCCACCGAGCCGCCCGCCGTATTGTCCGCGGCGGCACTGCTGCCGGCATAAAGCGTCTTGCGGTCGGCAGACAAGATGACATAAGTCGGATTGGGGATCGCAGCCGAACCCAGCAGCTGGAGCTGATTGCCTTCCAGCGAACAGGCGGCAATACCCGGGCCGTTTAAACGCGTATATGTACCAACGAAGAAAATCATAATGTATGGCCTCCCTGATGATGTAGCATTTTTAGCCGGCCGGATCAATCCGGTCCATATGGAATTATACCGCGCCAATAGACGGCCAGCAATGCGGATGAGCCAATTGCCGGCCGATTCATGCCGATTCAGGGCCTATTCAATAAATCGGCGGCACCAGCTGTCCGGTTGTCTCAATCGGCGCGAGTTGCCCGTCAGCGATGGGATACATGCGGTTGGCTGCCTGGGTCAAGGCGTCCGCACATTCCGGATAGGCTCGGTTGCAGACATCAATCCAGCCGCTCTGGCCGGTTGCGCCGTCAAAACGTCCCAGGGGTGGCATATCGTTATACTCGAAATAATGCATGCCGATCAAGTCCGGATGGGCATAACCTTGTTCCAGATAATACCGGATGGCCTTGCCCCGTTCGGCCTGACTGGCGGCCTGGACCAGACCGCTGCCCAGCAGGCCCCGGTCTGCAGCGGCGATATGCCATTCGCCGATGATCATCGGCTGATTGCACTGCCTGCCGGCTTGGTCGAGGCTGTCCTTCGGCGACTGCCGGTAGCAGTTGAAGGAAAATGCCGAAAAATATTGGTTGCCCGGCATCATTTTCAAATTCATGTGGCTGCTGCGCATGCCCAGATTCAGATGATGCGGATCGACCTGGCGCAATTCCGTTGAAGGAATGCGCGCATATTCGGCAATCAGGATTTCATCGAAGTCAAGCAGGTCCTGCCGGCTTTGACTACTGAACTGATCCGCTTGCGTCATGGGGTGCAGGAGATCGTCGAAATTGGTGAATTGCTGTTGCCAGGCACGGTTCAGGTCGTGGACATCCGAATAGCGGTCGCGCAGGAAGTCGACCAGATGGTTTTTGGACGCCAAAGCATCCGGATGGGCCAGCAGCCGCTCTGAAAGGCAAACATCCCGTTGAAACAACCATTCGGGCTCATTGGTGAGGAAATAGCCGATCAGATGGCGATTGTCGCGCAGCGGCTGCAACTGCCGGGCAAAGACAACGCTACGCTCCTGGTAATCGGAATGGAACACATCGGGGAAATCACGAAAGATACAGCGATCGGTCAGCGGGAAATGGAGCAGGGACCAGACAAATGGGATCCCGACCCGCTGCAGGTAATCGAGCGTTCGTTCATCCGGATAATTGCCGACGCCGACACCCAAGGTGTTGATTCCCCATTGCTTCAGGCGCGAGCCGTTAATATCGGCCCAGGCGTTCCACCAGTCGGCGCCGAAGACGCGCATCAGGTTGGCGCGCGCGAAATTGTGCATCCATCGGTTGGCGCCGGCTTCCCGGCCGTTCCGCTTGACAAATTCCGGATCGTCCGCCGCCGTCATGAAGGACTCTTTGAAAATTGGATCAGTTTTATCAGGCAGGCTTTGACACAGGGATTCCATGCCGTCGATGAACGAATAGATTCCGATGCGGTTGCCATAACAAACGCCGTTGGAAAAGAACGCATAACCATCCGGATCCGCCAGCCACCAGCGCCGGCCGTCATGCCGGAGGCAAAACCAGCCGGTGGGATCGAACCGCTTGGCCAGCCAGCCGCCGTAAGTGCTAAAGGATTCCGGAAAATGATTTTGCGACAAGGCGTCGCGGCGCATGGTCTGCAGCAATGCGCTCAGTTCGCTCAGCCCCCTGGTTTTGCCCGGCCAATTCTTCGCCGCAATCTGGCCGAGTTCATCCACCAGCGGCACACCCTGGACAGTCATGTCCGGTTTGTCCCGGAAGAGGCCGATTTGATGGATAATGACACGCTTCAGATTAAGTGCCGGATTAAAGCGGACGACCACCTTGCGCATCACTTCGACCCGGGTTGGCCGGCCGCTGGCTGTGCTTTTATATTGGCCGGGCTGCGGCGGCAGGAAGCTGCTCCGGCTGGAGAGCACCTGCAGCGGGAAACCGGCCTTGACCCGGATACCGGGTATCAATTTCTGACCAATGTGGAAATCCGCCTGAGCATCTTCGATTGCCAGGAGATCCTGATAAAAGTCAAAGGACAAGCGAGCCAGCGAAGCCTGATCGACGCTCAAGTCGAGAATCAGCCAATCCGCACCAGTCCAGGCACTTTCGCGGATTTCGAAGACCAGGCCCTGGGAATCCGGCAAGTAAGTCAGGGAGTCTGACCGTTTGCCGTGTAAAATACGCATGTTCTCCAGTGGTATGTATTCCATTTGGCGACCTTCCTATGTACGCAAACTGAAGCGAACCAAACGAACATCAGACAGGAGGCCGCGCCGCAACCATCAAGCAGCGCGGCCTCTTATCAAACCTAGATCGGAAGGATGGCCGCTTATTTCTTGCTGACCAGGTTCCAGGCCGCTTGAGCCTGCTTGTTGATCTCGTCGATACCAGCGGAACCGAGTTTCTTGTATTCGGTAAAGAATTGGTCGACCGTGATCTTGCCGGAGATGCAGCTGGCTTTCAGCTCGTTGACCTTGGCCAGTACATCGGTTGAATACTTACCCCAGGCGTCGGTGCGCAGGGTGGCGGGAGCGGAGAAGAACAGGTCCTTGTACATGGTCATACCCTGGGCCATCAATTGGTCGGCCAAAGGCAACTCCTCGATTTTCTTGTTCTTGGTGACGACCTGCGAGTACATCTCGCCGGACCAGGAGAAAAGGAAGGTCTGCGGGATGAGGCCGGCTTCGCGGGCTTTGACGAAGGTGGAGTCCATGTATTCTTCTTTCAGGACCGGCTTGCCGCTGACCATCGTGAAGTGCTTGCCCTCGATGCCGAAGTTCAGCAGCAGCGAGCCTTCGGTGCCGTAGAGATAGTTCACGAAGCTCATGATCTGCTCCATCTTGCCGTCTTTCTTGGCCTTGTAGCTGACGACCCAGCTGTTGGCGAACTTGCCGCGGGTCTGGATCAGCTGATCCTTGTAAGGACCGACGATCGGTAGCACGGGCGCGAGAACGGCATCCGGAATCGTCTTGGCCAGGGTGGCGGTGGTGTTCTGCGGGCGGACGATGCTAACCCAGCCGCTGGCGGCGACATTGGTGTTGAAGAGCTGGGCGGCGTCGGTGGCGGTGCGGGTGAAGGCTTCCTTGTCGACCAAGCCTTCCTTGTACAGCATCTGCATCGCGGTCAGGTATTCCTTATAGCGCGGATGGTCATAAACCAGGGCATAGGTGCCCTTCTCGTCGGCATAGAAAGTGCCGTTGGACTTGATGCTCCAGACCGGCAGCAGCGAGGTGTAGTTGGTGCCGCTCTCGACCCAGGGGATTTCGTCGTTGTTGTCGCCGTTCTTGTTCGGGTCACCGTCGCGGATCGCCTTCCAGACGGTCACCCATTCGTCCCACGTCTTGGGTTCCGACAGGTTCAGGTTATTGCGCCAGTCGGTGG